>CAZJBO010000035.1:0-12764 GCA_964544075.1 uncultured Anaerolineae bacterium | reverse complement strand
GCACATATGACCCCACCCAAGAAACCCGCCCGTCATATATCCAAGACCGTGCGTTTGAGGATGCACGCCCGGCCAAACGTTGGCTTGATGCGCTGCCCGACGCCCTACAAGGCAGCACGATAGTCGGCTTGGCGCGCCTGTGGGCCGACCCACCGCGCCTTGTCGCCGGGATCGAGGGAGGGCTGCGCAGCACACACCCGCAGAACTTTATCTTTGTGCGCACACCGGAGATCGAGGGCTATGCCGAGGCATGGTATCGCACACAGCGCGCATATGAAATCTGGGCAAAAGAGGTGCAAGCCAACGGCGCGGAACTGTGGGTGACGGCGATAGACATCTCACCTGAGATGGTGGATGTGATCGCGAGCTTCTATACTGAAGAGACAAATGGGTGGGTCTGGGACCCTGACCTGCCATACAAGCGGCTGGCGCAGATACTAGACCCGCTCGATGTGCCATTGGTGCTGACACGCGCAGCATACCAAGCGCAAGCCGCGCGCACCGGTCAGCCGATATACCCCACAATATTCATCCCGGAAGACGGACATTGGAACGCCACCGGGCATCGCGTGACGGCGGAGCTGCTCGCCGAAACCTTGCGGGCACGCGGTATCGTCCAGTGAGGCAGTGCGGGCTTTATGGCGGCGGCAAGCAGCGCAGCGGGAAGTGCGGACCGGCTGCGGCGTTGAGCGTGAGGCCAAAGTAGGGCGATGGGTCGAGCGTGTTCTTAAAAACCGCCTCGTTGCGATAGGAACCATCGGCATTGCTGCGCACAACACTAAGGTGCAGGTGCATAGCGATCCCATAACGTCCCCCGTTATACTCGCCTTGATAGCCAAGCAATTCACCCTGCTCAACCGGCTGTTCATATGTGCCGCGCGGGAAGGCCGGCGCGATGTATTCCACCGTACCGTCGCGGCTTGCCATATGCGTATAGTAGGTCCATATCGTCGCGCCGGGGTTGAGCGGGTCGGCATGACGGATGATGACGGTCGCTACCCAATCGGCCTCACGGGTGAGCCATCCATCATATGCCGCATAGACCGGGACCGTGCCCGGCGGTCCCGCGCCGAATATATCGATGCCGGGGTGCCGTCTGAGGATGTTGTAAGGCGCCGCCGCCGAGTTCCAGGGCAGCCCGCCCACCAACCCGCTCGAAGGCACCAGGAACGGATAGCCGGGACAAGGGCGGTCGAAATTTGAGGCAAGTTCGGCGCGCGAGGCCGGCGCATCGAACCATCGCACGAGCGCGGCAGGTTGTGGCGAGCGCCATATACGCCGGTAAAAAATAAACATAGCGGCCAACCCCAGGAGCGCCAGTATCGACACGAGGAGCACGATGCGAAACACGCGGCTGTGTAGTATACGCCTTGCCATCGTGCGCGACTAAGCCGAGGCTTCCAAAATATGCGCGACCACGGTTGCGCCGCTGCCGCCGATATTCTGCACCAGCCCCAAACGCGCGTCCTGTATCTGGTTGACGCCGGCCTGTCCGCGCAGCTGGAGCGCTGCCTCTACCGCCTGATAGATGCCGGTTGCGCCGACGGGATGCCCACGTGCCTTGAGACCGCCCATCGTGCCGATGGGGATGCGCCCTTCGCGGAAGATGTCTCCCTCCAGCGCCAAGCGTGTGCCCTCCCCCGGCGCGGCGAACCCCGCCGCTTCCAAGCTCAACACCGACATGATGGCGAAAGCGTCGTGCAGTTCAAAGAAGTCGATGTCGGCGGGCGTGACATCGGCCTGTGCATAGCACTGCCGCGCCGAACTCTCCGCCGCGTCGAGCCAGATCATATTGCGGCGGCTGTGCACAGCGATGCTATCGGTGGCGCTGGCGCTGGCCCGGATGTGTACCGGATGCTCGCTGTAGTCGCGCGCGATCTCCGATGGACAGAGCAGGACCGCCGCTGCGCCGTCGCATATCGGTGAGCTATCCAGCAGGTTGATCGGTGGGGTAATCATGCGCGCCCGTGCGTACTGTGCTTCTGTAACCGGGTAGGTGAACATCGCATAAAGGTTACCCGCTGCGTTGCGGTGAGCATTCACCGCCAGTGGTGCAAAGGCGCTGTGGTCGATGCCATACTCATGCATATAGCGCCGCATAATCAACGCATTGAGACCGGCGAAGGTCAGCCCGTGGATCACCTCATAGTCTGCGTCCGCCGCCATCGCCAACCCCGCCACCACCGACTTAGGGGGTTGGTCGGTCATCTTCTCCACACCGCACACCATCACGAAGTCGGCCACGCCTGCCGCCACCGCCAGATAGCCTTGCCGCAAGGCCACCCCACCCGATGCACAAGCCGCCTCAATCTTTACCGCCTCCACGCCCCGCAGCCCGGCAAAGTCTGCGATCACCGCGCCGAGGTGTGCCTGCCCACTGGCGGTGCCGGAGAGCATGTTCGACACGTACAGGCTATCAACCCGCTCGGCACGCGCGTCATCGAGCGCGGCGCGGATCGCCGTGTGGGTGAGCTGTTTAAGCGATTGGTCCCATAACTCGCCGACCTTGACTTGGCCGACGCCTATAATGCTTACCTCACGCAAGGTATAAATCTCCTGGTCTTACGGTTATCTGAAACATTGGGACAGATTATACGCCATTGATGCTATCAGAAGCTATCGAATGGGTATATGCCAACACCTCAAAGGCGGTGGGACCGCTTTTGAGATGTTGGTCTGGGGGAAGCGAGCGAGAGGTGTCAGAGCGATTAATCCACACCGCGCAGCTTGGGGTCGAGCGTATCGCGCAGACCGTCGCCGAGCAGGTTGAAGCCCAGCACGACAAGCGTGATCGCGATGCCTGGGAACAACATCGCCCACCACTTGCCCAACACCAAGAACTCCTGGCTATCGGCGAGCATCTTCCCCAGCTCCGGATAGGGCGATTGTTGGCCCAGGCCCAAGAAGCCCAATGCGGCGGTCTCGACCACTGCCGTGCCCAGGCCCAGCGTCGCTTGTACGATGAGTGGGGCTAAGCTGTTGGGGAGCACATGCTCGACGAGGATGCGGCGCCTACTCGCGCCCACGCTCTCGGCGGCCATGACATAGTCTTCGCTGCGGATGCCGATCGCCATCGCGCGGGACAGGCGCGCATAGGCAGGGATGAATACGATGCTGACCGCGATCATGGCGTTACGCAAGCCGGAGCCGAATATGGCGACCAGGATGATTGCCAACAAGAGCATGGGGAAGGCCAGCATGATGTCCATGATGCGCATGAGGAGGCTGTCGAGCCAACCGCCCATGAAACCGGCGATCTCGCCGACCGTGACGCCGATTACCACAGATATTGTGACTGCCACCAAGCTCACCGTCAGTGAGATACTGGCCCCGTGTCCCACCCGGCGCAGTACGTCGCGCCCCTGGTCATCGGTGCCGAAGATGTAGGTTGGGCCATCCTCGGCAAGCCCGGCGTTGGGTGCATGAAACCGTGCGCGCAAGTCGTTCTTAAACGGATTGTAATCATTGTCGAGGATGGGAACCATCACGGCGATCAATATATAGAGCACGGCGATGATGCCGCCGAGCTGTGCGCTGCGGTTCTTGCGGAAGCGCCACCACAGCTGCTTCCACTCCGGCACATAGCTGCGCTCCTCGATCATGACGGACGGGGGAGTGTTGGGGAGGGTGCTTGTTTCTGCCATTTTATTCGTACCTTATGCGCGGGTTCAGCCAGGCGTATGAGAGATCGACAAGCAAGTTGACGACGACGAAGATCATCGTGATGGCGAGTGTGACCGACTGCACGATGGGATAATCGCGCCCCACGATGCTGTTGAAGAGCCAACGTCCGATCCCCGGCCACGAGAAGATCGTCTCGGTGAGCACAGCACCGGCCAAGAGGCTCCCAAACTGCAAGCCGACGATGGTGACGACCGGCAGCAGCGCGTTGCGCAAGGCGTGCCGTCGGATGACGACGCTCTCTTGCAAGCCCTTCGCGCGGGCGGTGCGGATGTAATCCATATGCAGCACTTCGAGCATCGCCGAGCGCGTGATGCGTGCGATGATGGCGATGGGGATGGTGCTCAGGGTGAGGGCGGGCAGAATCAAATGCTTCGCCGCGTCGCCCAGCGCCGACCAATTGCCGGTTAGAATTGCGTCGATGGTATGAAGCCCCGTGATGGTCTCTATCTCGACGTTGGTGCTGAGGCGTCCGATAAAAGGCAGCCAGCCTAGCTGGACGCCGAAGATCCACAATAATAACAGCCCCAACCAGAAGATCGGCATCGAGATGCCGATGAGCGAGCCGATCATGGTGAAGGTATCGATCCACGAGCCGCGCTTGACTGCCGAGACCACCCCCAGCGGGATCGCGACTATCACTGCCAAAACAAGCGCATAGATCGCCAGTTCCATTGTCGCGGGGAAGCGTTGTTTTAGCTCGCCGGCGATGGGGATGTTGCCGGCGATGGAATGGCCCATATCTCCTTGCAATAATTTCCCTACGTATATGAAATATTGTTCATACAGTGGTTTGTCGAGGCCCAAGTTTTCGCGTATCCGAGCCACGTTCTCGTCGCTCATCCGCTCGCCAAGTAAGGCAGCCTCCGGGCCGCCGGGGATCAAATGGATCAGCAGGAATACGATTATAGATGCGCCAATGAGTACCGGTATGGTTTCGAGTACACGGCGAACGAAGTATCGTGTCATTTCGACCTATCTTTCTAGCGAGTCTTTATCGATGATGTGCCGGGTGCGGGGGCCGGACCTGTTAGGCCGGCCCCCGCTGCATCGCCCTTCTTGTTTCCTTCAAAAAGGAACAGAAGAAAACAGAAGAAAGGTGAAGGCTATTCGATCGTGACGTAGCGGAAGTACTCGTTGCCGACCGGGTTCGTGATGTAGCCGCTAACCTCGGAGCGGAAGACCATCGGTACACCGGTGTGTGCGATGGTGATGCGGGCTACGTGTTCGGCCAAGAGTGCGTCGGCTTCCATGTAGAGCGGTTCGCGTTCTTCTTGCGCAACCAAGTTACCGGCTTCGGTGAGGGTTTCGCAGATGTCGGGGAAGTTGAAGTAACCTTCGCGGGCGACGCCACAGTTCTTGAAGAAGTAGCCGCTGAAGTTGTCGGGGTCACCGTTGTCGCCGGTCCAGCCGAGCTGATAGAGACCGATCAACTCACCATTGCGGCGGTAGTCCAGATAGGTAGCCCAGTCGCCGGCGTTATCGAGCTGCACGCCGATGCCGATCTCGGCAAGGTCGGCGGCCATCGCGGTGCCGATGCCTTCGCCATCGGGGTTATAGGGGCGGGTGGCGGGCTGCCAGTAGAGCGTGAGCGGGATCACTTCCTCTACCTCATCGGTTACGTTGCCTTCTTCGTCCAGCGCCATAACGGTCACTTCGCTGAAGCCGTCGGGATAGCCGGCCTCGGCCAAGAGCGCTTTGGCGGCCTCGACATCATATTCGGGTGCGGGCACGTCGGGGTTAAAGCCCCAGAGCAGGGGCGGCAGGAAGGTGGTGGCGACTTCGGCAGCGCCGGCGGGATAGAAGGTGTCAACATAGAGTTGGCGGTCGAGCGCCATCGAGATGGCTTGGCGGACTTTGATGTCCTGGAATTCTTTGATGCGATAGTTAAAGGCCAGGTACATGACGTTCAAAGAAGGGCGGTATTGTACATACAGGTCGTCTGAAGTCTCGACGAGGGCGAGTTCTTCGGGGCTGGCCTGCTCTTTGGCATGGATCTCGCCGGCCTGGAGCGCGGCGAAGCGTGAGGCGTTGTCGGGCACGACACGGAAGATAACGCGCTCGACGTTGCCTTCGACCTCACCCCAATAGCCGTCGTAGAGGTCAAGGGTTACGTGGTCATCGGTGACCCACTCGGTGAAGGCGTAGGGGCCGGTGCAGGAATAGCCGACTTCGGGCGTGCCGTAGTCTTCGCCATATTCCGCCAATGCCGCCGGGCTGTGGATCTGGAACATCGACATTGCCAGGGTGTTGAGCATCTGTACGTAGGGGCGCGAGAGGGTGAACTTAATCGTGTAATCGTCGATAGCTTCCATATCAACGACAAGCGATTCCTCGCCAAAGCCGTCGAACATGTATTCGTAATATTCGTAGACCTGGGATTCGAAGTGGATCGGGTTCTCGGTAAAGCGCCAGGCATCAAAGTTGTAGATGATCGCATCGGCGTTGAAGGGGGTGCCATCGTGGAAGGTGACGCCTTCCTGCAGATAGAAGGTCCACTCGGTGAGGTCTTCATTGCTCTCCCACGACGTGGCCAAGCTGGGCACTACGTTGGTGGTGTCTTTATCGAAAATCGTCAGGCCCTCGCAGCCCTGGTTTAGGACACGCATCGACACGCCGTCGGTGACAACTGCGCCGTAGAGCTGCACGGGGTTGGTAAACGAACCGAAGATAAAGGTTACCGGCTCTTGGGCACCGGCGGGCGCGACAAAGGCCATCAGCATCGCGCTTATCAAAAGCAAGCTCAAGCGTTTAGACATTCTTTCTCCTCCTGATTTTGAGAAAATCGTCTTGGCGAACACATAAACAAAACAAATAGGCTTGGCACACCTCTATTGCCTGATGTCCTCCTTTCCCTATACAGCTATTCAATTGATTTTCATACTTTGGCACCGCTCTCCAGTATGTCGAAGATTCGACGATCTGTCAAGCAGTTTTGTTTGTTTGTTATCATATGACCAAGTATAGGGCGTGTCGATAACCAGGCTATGGGAAGGTCTGGCGCGTCCACTGCATAGGGTCAACCGGCACGCCCCCCACCCACATCTCCCAGTGCAGATGCGGCCCGGTAGACAGCCCGGTATTCCCCACCCGCCCGATCAATTCGCCGGCTTTGAGCATCTGCCCGACCTCTACATAAAGCTCCGACTGGTGCCAATAGCCGGTATACACACCCCAACCGTGGTCGATGATCGTAACATTGCCGCGCACCGTGAGCTGTCCGGTGAACACCACCCGACCCGCCGCAGGCGCATAGATGGGCGTACCGGGCGGGCTGCCGAAGTCGGTGCCGGAGTGATAGGTTTCCATCTGACCGGCATAGGAACGCCACACACCAAAAGGCGCCGTAATGCTCCCGGCAGAGGGCAGGGTGAACAACCCATCCCAATAGCGCTCAAGGCTCGCGGTGCTCATATAACCACCCAATATCGCCAACTCCGACACCGTAATCGTGGGATCAAGGATGTCGCACAGTTCGTCGGGCACATCGACGTACGCCGTGCCATAGTCATACGATGCCACCGAAACGCGCGTCATGTAGTATGTAAGCGTGTCGTCCTGGCCCTGCACAAAAAGCATCAACGGATAGACGCCCGGCTCGGCCAGCGCGTGCACACCAAAGAGCGCCACATGCGTATACCCATCGGCGCTGAGCAAAGCAATAGGGCGGTCCATGAACAGAGCGGTGACCGTGACCGGCTCTGTGGTGGCAAGGCGCATACTAAAGGTGTTGCCCTGGACAGGCGGCAGCGGGGTAGTCACAAAATCGGCGATAGGCGCGGGGAAGATTTTGGGCGTCGGGGCGTCGTCTCCGCCGGGTATAACGAGCTTCTGGCCGGGGAACAAGAGCGCCGACGCATCCGGCGACAGCGCGTTCGCCTGTCGGAGTGCAGCGGGCGTGGTGCGGTAGCGCCCCGCGATGCTCAACAAAGTGTCTCCGGGCTGCACCCGGTAGACATATCCACGCAGCGTGGCGTGGCGCGCGCCGGGCTGGACGATGGACAATACCTGCCCGACGTAAATCTGCGCGCCGTTAAGCAGGTGATTGGCCGCGCCGATCTCCGCAGCCGTCACGCCATAGCGCCGCGCCAGCGTCCACAGCGTATCGCCGGGCGAGACGGTATGTTCGACCGGCATTATGCCGGGTTCGAGTCCGGGACCGGCAGCGCCGGGGATGATGAGTTCTTGCCCGGCGTAGATGCTGTCTAGATCGGTGATACCGTTGGCAAGGGCGAGCGCGTCCACCTCTATACCATAGCGCAGCGCGATGCGGAAGAGATTCTCGCCGGGTTGTACAATGTGGACGGTAGGAGTCGGGTCTTCCTGATGGCTATTGTCGGCGTAGGCGGGCGCGGTGAGCAGAAGCGCGCAAATCAAGGCGATTGTGCCAATACGGGTCACGATAGGGACTCCACACGATGTCGGCGAGTAAGGAAGATTTTAACTGCGGAGGGGCAAGTAACGCGAACAGAGGCGCGCGATGCGTCGCATCACCGCCCCTCCTCCCTCCCATCTGAGCTGATAAATAGCCATAACAGGGGTGGTCTGGTGGAGAAAATGCCTACGGCTCGAAACAGCGTCCGCCCCTACTGCATCGTAGGGGCGGACACCGTGCACATTATCCTTAAGGCATCACTGCGGCTCGAATTCCACACGGTCGCCCACCGCGATGCTATCCAGCAGGGTCGGCGGCGCTTCGAGTATGTATTGCGCGGGGCTATCGGCGGCATAGTAGGGACGCCAGGGCTTCGCCAGTGTCTTGCTCACCACGCGGAACTCCTCGTCCAACCATAACACGGCGATGGCAAAGCGCATGAAGAACATATGGATCGACGAACCTACCACGCTCGCGTGCCCGTAGACAAGGAGCAAGCCCTCATCGGGCGCAAGTGTGCCGCGCAGCATCAAGCCCCGGAAGCGGCACCAGGCACTATCGCACCACCGCACCCGTGCTAGCAGTACCGCGCCTGTGTCGGCATTGCGCATCACGCGCCATTTGTCGCTCATTTGATGACCAACACTTGCCCAACATGGATCAAGTTGGGGTTCGCCAAGCCATTGGCGGCGGCCAATGCTTCGACGGTGGTGTGGTAGCGCAAAGCAATGCGGAAGGCGTTCTCGCCGGGCTGGACGATATGTGTTGTGCCGGGTGCAACGCTGGCGGCGGGTTGAGTGGCGGGCGGGGCGGCGGCTGTGCCGCTCACCCGCAGCACCTGGCCCACGCTGATGAGGTTCGGGTTAACGATGCCGTTTATCGCCGAGAGTGCCTCGACCGTAGTGCTATAGCGCAGCGCGATGCGGAAGAGATTATCGCCCACCTGCACGGTATAGGTACCGGTCGGCGGGGCGGGTATCGCGGTGGGCGGCTGGGACTGGGGGATGGGGGTGGGCTGGTACTGTCCGGGGATGGGGGTGGGGGTGAGCGGTATAGGGGTTGGCAGAGGTTGGTCGGGGATGAGAAGGCGCTGGCCCACGCTAAGCCGGTTTGGGTCGGCGAGATTGTTCGCGTTGGTGATGGCGCTGACGGTCGTATTGAAGCGCAGGGCGATATAGTAGAGCGAATCGCCTGCGACCACAGTGTAGGGAACCGTGCCGGAAGGGAGCGCGGTAGGCGCTTGGGTCGAGATTTGGGTAGGCGCTTGGGTCGCGACGAGGGGGGGGGAGGTAGCGGGGCGGTTGACGCCGGGGGGGGGGGATGGTTGGTCTGTGGGCACGGGGCCTTCGCCGGTGATGACAAGCAATGCATCGTCAAGGTAGATGTCGTTGTGCTTCACCGGGAACTCCGGCGCGCTGCGCACATAGACGGTGACGCTGTTGGCGGTCGCCGTTGCCTCTACGCTGAGCAAGAACCACTCGTCGTATTGCTGCTTGGGGTCAGACCACTTGATGTCGTTGCTAAAGGGGTTGGTGCCGCCTTTAGGGTCGATCCCTACCTGCATATCAACCTGGCCGTGTGCCTCGCTGGTATCGGCGTCGTCATATGCGCTCGACCAGACCTGTGCCCAGATGGTGAAGCGCAGCTGGGAGCCGGGCCTAACGTTATCGACGTGCTGATATACGCCGCCGATGTGCGTGCCGTAGAAGGTGAAGTATTGCTGTGCCTTATCACCGGAGCGGACGCGGTTCATCCAGGGTGCCTCGGCAGGCTTCCATTCGGGCTGCCGATTGCGCCACGATAGGTCGTCCTCGGCTTGCGGCTGCCACCAGGGGGTCCAGCCGGGCGCCATCTGAGCGGTCATCCAGGGGGTGTCGCCATCCCACCAGGTGCTATATTCGCCCTCAAAGCCGGGGTTCTCTAGCAAGTTCCCGTCTTGTGCTAAGCATTGCGCCGGCACAAACGCTACAAAGAGCGCGAGGGTAACGAACATCGGTACGATTCGAGAAATCAGGGTTGGTCTACGCATGGTCCCCCTCCTTAAAAATGGTAAATGGGTGATACATTGACACTATATGCAAGCGTGCCAAGTCTCGACACGGCGCGTGGGGGTGCGCCAATTATAAAGGGGGGTCGGGGATTCGAAAAGTTGAGGTAATGATCCTTCTAGATAGATAACACCTTCTCTACACTCTCAAGCAGCTCACGTGGGCCAAAGGGTTTGGTGATATAATCGTCCACCTTTGCGATATGAAGCCCCAGCACTTTGTCGATACTTTGCGCTTTGGCCGTGACAACAATCACCGGGATGTCTCGCATCCCTTCGTCGGCCTTCATTTGTTGATACACTTCCCAGCCATCCACGTCGGGCATCATGAGGTCGAGCAACACTAAGTCGGGTTGTTCACGTAAGATGGCATCGAGGCCCGCCTTGCCACCGGTGGCACCGGTTACAACGAATCCCTTACGATTCAAGATCAGCTTAACCAGGTCAATCATCTCTGTATCATCTTCGATACAAACCACTTTAGCGACCTGTGCCGAGGGCTTCTCGTCTGACATACTTGCTGCCCGCCTCCAATATTTCGACCTGCCGTGCCCATAACAAGGATACGCAACAACCGCATTGTACAAAACTGCATGACAACGCGCAAGCGGGACGCAGCGCGGGCAGGCGATTTTGAATAGTGTATCATAGTTCAAGTTACACGAACAACCCAGATGTGTGTAACGGGCATATAAAGCCCAGGGAGGGGTGGTGTGCGGCGCGCATGGAGAACCTAAAGATTCTGTGCGAATCTGGTATATTGGCGGTGTGAGACTCGCATTCCACAAAAACTTGGCGATAATATGGACATAGATTGAGATTTTGGCCCCGGATAGCCGGCGGAAGCATTCACACTTGCCACGGACAAACGCAAGCAAAAGGGGGCAGCGTGGCCGTCACCAACGAACTGATTACCCACTTGGACTTCCAAGCATTGCTCGATGGCATGGGGCAGGGGATATTGATCTTCGACCAGGAAGATAACCTGATCTTAGACAACCTGGCAGCGCGCCGTCTGCTCGGCAACAATATGGCACGCATCCGACGGAAGGGCTGGCGCTTCTGTGCGACGCTGTTAGACGCCGAGAAAGCGCCCGACGCACCCGAAACCGACGCGATCCGCGCCCAAGCTATCAAAGAGACCCAACCGATTCACTTCCAAACCGCGCTCGATGGGGTCTTCCTCCCCGGCTGGCTTTCGGCGATCTACCTCCAGACCGGCGAGGTGCTCACTCAGCTCTGCCTCGACGTCACCGATTGGAGCGCGCTCACCGAGCTGATGAACATCTTCCGCAGTGAGGCACGCCAAGCCATCACCGCGACGCGCGGTCACACGGAACTGATTACCCAGATGGCGCAAAACCGCACGAAAAGCATGACCGCCGACCAGCTCGCCGGGCGCGTGATGGGCTTCTCGGAGCTGGTGACCTCCCATATGCACCGCCTCGAAATGCTTATAGACTTGCTGTATCGCTGGGAGATTATCCTCACCGGCAAGCTCCCGGAGGACATAAATAAGCACATCCAGCGGCTTGAGCTGGCCGATTGGCTGGAAGATTATCTAGAAGGCCTCGTAGAACACAGCCGGGTAGACCCCGACATCGGCTTGATAGATTACAGAGACCGCCTTACCATCAACGTGGCCGATGGGCTTTATGTCTCGGCCTCACCGTATCACTTGGGCACAATCATCCGCGATCTGCTGCGCAATGCGGTGCTCTATACGCCGGATGACTCACCCATCATCTTGCAGGCAGTACCGCTCTCGAACAGCCCATACGTCCGCATCGATATCATCGACCGGGGCTGTGGCATCCGCGACAAAGAACGCGACAAGGTCTTTGCACCCTTCCAACGCGCCATGCAACCCCAAGTCATAAGCCAGTTTGGATATGGCCTAAGCCTTTTCCTCTCACGCATGGAGCTAGAAGCGATGCGCGGGAGCATTACCTTCAACAGCGAAGAGGGCGTAGGGTCGGTCTTCAGCGTGATGCTGCGCGCCTGGGATGCCGACCATGACGCCGAGGCGGAGGGCTGATAGGTGAGCCAGCCCCCACAATATTTCATCGCAGTTGCCGGCAATATCGGCGTGGGTAAGAGCAGCCTCACCGGGCTGCTCGCGCAAGAGCTGGGCTGGGAACCCTTCCATGAGCCGCACGCCGACAACCCTTATCTGGCCGATTTCTATGCCGATATGCCGCGCTGGAGCTTCCATTCACAGATTTTCTTCCTCAGCCGGCGCTTGCAGCATCACCGCCAGCTCGTCGATTTCCCCGGCAGCGTGGTGCAAGACCGCACCGTATACGAAGACGCGGAAATCTTCGCAGCAAACCTGCACCGACAGGGCCAGATGAGCGACCGCGACTTTGCCACCTATTGTGATCTCTACGCCGGGGTATGTTCTTTCTTGCCCCCGCCCGACTTGGTGGTTTACCTTAAGGCGAATGTGGGCACGCTGGCAGAGCGGATCAGCCGGCGGGGTCGGGCATACGAGCGGCAGATTTCGATCCAGTACCTAAGCCACCTCAATGTATTATATGAGGAATGGGCGGCGGCATGGCAGCGCTGCCCGATGATGACGATCGAAGCTGACGCACTCGACTTTGTGCACAAGCCCGAAGACCTACACCAAATCTTGGCCAAGCTGCGCGCACGCCTCGG
>CAZJBO010000034.1:1184-12876 GCA_964544075.1 uncultured Anaerolineae bacterium | reverse complement strand
GTGTTTGGCGATGTATTCGGCCAGAGTCTTGCGTGGGCGTTTGGCGATGTATTCGGCCAAGCTGACGTCGGGGTGTGCGGTGATGTAGTGCTCCAAGTGTTTGACGATGTAGCTGGTAATATAATCGCCCAGAGGGGTGAGCGGGTGGGTATCCATGTAATCGGCGAGCGTCATCTTGGCGAGCGCTTCGAGGGTCTGTGACGAGCGGAGGACCGGCTGTTCCTGGACGGGGGTTGTGCCGAACTCGGCGGCCCAGTTCAGGAGGGTACAGAAGGTATAAGGGTACTTGAGGCGTTTTAGGTTGGTCTGTGCCGGGATCGCCACGCGCAGCCGCGCCGGTGGGTAGACCTCGAATTCTTCCTCGTGCAACATAGGGATGAGCTTGGCGTTGAGCAGCGAAGTCTTGCCGGCCCCTGACTGTGCGTATAGCAGCAGCAGCGGGTGCGCGAAGATCATTGAGAGGAGTTCGTTTGACTCGCGGTCGCGTCCGAAGAAGCGTTTGCGGTCTTCAGCTTCAAACGGACGAGGCCCGATATAGGGAGAAGTTTCACTCGTCATCGAAAACTCTCCAGCGTTTACTTAGTTCTTGGGCAAATTCTTGCGCCGTGCCCCAATAAATCTTGACGCGCAGATCGGCGAAATCTTCAAAGTAGTTTTCCAGATACTCCACTTGAGGCTCAAGGTCGGGGGGGAGCTGTACGGCGAGGTTGAGCGTGCGCCCTAGCCCTTGCATGGTGTGGATGATGCCCCGGAATAGCACCCGGAACGAAAGCGAATCGAGCCGATAGCCGATGAACAACAGTGATGGTTCTGCCAGGGCGCGCCGGATGCGGGGCGGCAGTACGGCATGGTTGCCCATCGAGATGCTGACAAGGTAATCGAGGTGGTCGTCCTCGGTCATCACCAGCGATTCTGGGATGCCGTCGTGCCCGTAGAGGTGATAGACTACCGGGCCGGCGGGGTTGGGGTCAAAGCCCTGGTCGGCGTCGAAGGCGCTGGGTTCGTCGCGGAGCGCGTGGTTCCAGCGGCAGATTTCGCGGTGGGGGTTTTTCCGTTGGGCCTTTAGCGCCAAAGACATCGCGTTATCGTAGTTGGTGGTGATGTAGACGGGGAAGGGGAGCCGGGCCAGGGTGTTGTGAATGTCGCCCGGCAGGTTGGGATCAAAAGGCGGGGCGTTGCTTATAAGCTCGATCATATCCTCTTTGGGCACCAAAGGGTCGTCGAGCGCCACCGACACATATTGCGATACTTGCGCGAGGTTGGTTGCGTCTTGCAGGGGGAAGTTGTGGTCTTTGGCCCACCGTAAGGCGACCTCTGACCGGCGGGGTTGGCCCTGCTCCAATGCACCGTCCCCGATGATGGGGGTGCACCGGCCTTTTTGGATGCGGCCTAATAGCGTCTTCCAGTCTCGGTCACTAAGCGGTCGGGCCATAGGATTCTCTCTGGGCAATGTGATATACTTCGTGAGTGAGTATCGCACATTGCTTTGACACATGCAACAATCCTTGTATAGATTTGCTTATAATGCTCCGCATAAGTATGATAAATAGTGTATAGTTAAGACTGCCGACGACCACTATTTGAGTATCCGCACCCTTCGGAGAACCACATGAGACTAGACCGCAATACGCTTAATGAACTAACCGATTTGCTTGCGCCGTCCATGCGGAGCGAGAGCGCCCGCCGCGCATTGTTGATAGAGGCGCTTATCGATATCCCCTTGCTAGACCAGATAGAGTATGGCGGCTCTACACGTACCTTTATCATCAACATGATTAGCCGTTTGATAGATTATGGCGAGTTGGCGTCGGGCCAGCCGGCGCTCTGGGCGCTGATGGAGACGGTCCGGGCGCAAGTAGGCCCAGACAAACAGCGCCGCATTGATGCTTTGCAACCGGTGCTTAACCCGTCTGGTGTCGCGCCCGCCGCACGCGCTGAGCGCCCGCCCGCCGTGCGCAATGAACGCCAGCCACGCGCTGAGCGCCCGCCCGCCGCACGCAATGACAGTGACAGGTTCAAGGTGGAGATTCGCATCTCGGCGCGCAGAGAGGGCGCCCGCAGCGATGAGGGTTGCCCGGTTACGCTCAAGCTGGAAAGCGGAGGTGAGTATGTAGGGAGTTTGCCCGCCGACCTGTCGGACTTGAGGGCGCAGACGGATGGTCGAAAGTTGTTCCACGCACTGTTCCCCGGCGATCTATCTGGTGTATGGAAAGCGACCCGTAACCGGAAAGAGTCTTTGCGTGTTCTGTTACAAATTGACTGGGATGCCCCCGACGAAGTACACAGCATCCCGTGGGAGCGGCTTGAAGATGGCTTCGCGACCTTGTCTGCGGATGCGGATACTCCCTTCTCGCGCTTTATAGCGACCAAGAGAAACGTTGAGTCCGTGACTGCAGAGCTACCCATCCGTGGTTTGGTGGTGATCTCTGCGCCTACCGATCTGGCAGATTTGGGCTTGGCCGAGATTGACGCAGCGCGCGAACGTGCCGCTCTCGAAAAAGTTTTTGAGTCTGTTGGGGCGGATAAAGTCGAGGTTACATACCTACAGGCACCGGTGACGCGGCGGCGTCTGCGCGACGCGCTGCGCGATGCGGAGTATCACTTCTTGCATTTCATCGGGCATGGCAAGTATAGCCGACGGGATAGTAGGGCGCAGCTTTACTTGCAGAATGATGATGGGAGCCACTGCCTTGAGCCAGCCAGTAGAATCGTTAAAATGTTGGACCAATTGCCCGGTCGGGACTTGCCGCGTCTAGTCTTCCTGGCGGCGTGCCAGAGCGCAGAGGGCGGCACCGACGCGCGGGTGCGTTTGGTTGATGCAGCGGTGCGCGAGACCGACGATGCGTTCCTGGGCTTAGGGCCGAAGCTCGTAACCATTGGCGTGCCGGCGGTCATCGCCATGCAAGGCAGAGTGACGCCGGCCACTGCACGCAACTTTAGCACCGAATTCTATTTACGTTTGCTCAAGCATGGCTTTGTAGACTTGGCAGCAAACGAAGCGCGCAGCGAGTTGACCGTCGAAGGGCGCGCGGACGCGGCAATGCCGGTGTTGTTCATGCGCCTCAAGGACGGGCGGCTTTTTGCCCCTGACGGCACATCGGCACCGGCCACGCTATCTGTCCCACCCGCCGTCACCACAAGACCGGATGCGTCGAAGCCTGCCCCGAGTCCGTTTAAACTGCGCGGCGCGCGCCTAGACTTCGAGCCGGAGTGGGTGGACATACCGGCGGGGCCGTTCCTTATGGGGAGCGAGAGCAACGACCGCGAGGCTTTCATGGACGAGACCCCAAAGCACGAGGTAAACATAGATGCGCCTTTCGCCATCGCACGCACGCCGATAACCAACCTCCAGTACCGGGTCTTTGTCGATGCGACAGGACATCGCCAGCCGAAACATTGGCAGCTGAGCGAGTTTATAGGGGATTGCCCGGTAGTGCAGGTGAACTGGCGTGATGCGTTGGCTTATTGTGCGTGGCTTACCCAGGCGCTGCGGGATGCCGGGCGCTTCCCGGCAGGGCTTGCTTTGCAGGTGCGCTTGCCTACCGAGGCGGAGTGGGAGAAGGCCGCACGTGGGGTTGATGGTCGGCGCTACCCCTGGGGCGAGGCAAGACCCGATGACACCCTGCTGAACTTTGCTAACAGGTATGGTGGCCCTTCGCCGGTTGGCAAGTATCCCGGTGGCGCGAGTCCGTATGGCTGCCTCGATATGGCAGGCAATGTGTGGGAGTGGACCTTGAGCGGCGAGAAGAGCTATCCATACGTCGCGAATGATGGGCGCGAACGGGTGGAGGAGAGGATGCCCCGACGCATTACACGCGGGGGCGCGTATAGCTCGATGGTGCGGCATGTGCGCTGCGCGGTGCGGAACTGGCATACCCCCGAAAAGAGCGGCTCGCGCGACGCTGCAATAGGGTTCCGTGTGGTGCTGCGGCGGGCGTAGGCGCCTGTGGTGGCGGAGGGGTAAGGGCGCGTCGATAGGGGACGCGCCCTTTTTGTGTTTAGGCTAACGGCACCGGCAGTTTGCCCGACGGCTTGGTTTTGCCGGTCAGCGCCTCGACCGCCGCCCGCACCGAAGGCCAGGCGTCGCCCAGCGTTGCGAGCACGTTCGGTGCATCAGGCAGCGCTGCCGCATCCCAGGGGTTGCGTAGACACAGCAATATCGTCTGGCCGTCCGGCGCGGCGGCGAGCATCTCCGCTGCCAACGCGAGCTGTTGGCGGTTGAGGTGTGCGCTGCGGGTGGCGACGATGAGCAGGTCGGCTTTCGCGGCGAGCTGTCGGGCGTGTGCGATCTCCTCGTCAGACGATGTCGGGGTTAGGGTGTAGGGCCGTAGGTTGGGTATCTGTACGGCGAGTTCGTCTTGGAGCTGGGTGGTGGTGTGGGCGTTTTCTTCGACCTTCGAGCTGCGCACCCGGCTAAATTCGATCAGCGTGACGTGGTGGTCTTGCAACGGCGGCAGTGTGCCCCGGATCAGGGTTAGCCCCCGGCGCGCGGCCTCCAGCCCGACTTCGGCATGAGGAGCGCTCCCTACTTCGCGTAGTGACGGCGTGACATGCTGCTTCCGTGCGAAGTCGTGGGCATATTTTGCCTTGAGCGTGAGCAGGCGTCGCACGCTGGCCTCGACCCGGCTCCCCGGCAGGCGCCCGCTCTGCATAGCGGCCAGCACCGCGTCGTATGCGGCTTCTTGGCGTTCGGGCGTGTGGGAATGTACGATCGAATCGGTGCCGGCCAGCGCTGCCAGCACAGTAGATTCTCCGGCACCGTAGCGGTCGGTGATGGCTTTCATCTCCATGCAGTCGGTGGTTATCACGCCCTTGAAGCCCATCTGTTCGCGCAGCAGCCCTTGCTGGATACTGCGCGCGAAGGTGGCGGGGTATTCGGCGTCGAGCGCGGCGAAGACGATGTGTGCAACCATGATGGTATCAACACCGGCTTCGATCGCGGCGGCAAAGGGTTTTAGCTCGACGTCTTGTAGTTGGGTCAGGTCGGAGCTGATGCGTGGGAGGTCTACGTGTGAGTCGATGTGAGTGTTGCCGTGGCCGGGGAAGTGCTTGGCGCAGGCTGCCACGCCGCCTTCTTGAAAGCCCTTTATCTGTGCCACGCCGAGTTCGGCGATGCGCGCGGGGTCGGCCCCGTATGAGCGTACCCCGACTACGGGGTTATGGTGGTTGCTCAACACATCAAGGCAGGGTGCAAGCGTCCAGTCGATGCCGACGGCGCGCATTTCGCGCCCCATGACACGGGCGACACGTGTCGCGAGCTTGGTGGTATTGTTGCTGTTACCGGCGCCGAGCGCCATATTGCCGGGGCTTTCGGTGAAGGCCTCCCCCGCGCGCATCCGGGCGACTATGCCGCCTTCTTGGTCGATGCAGATTAGGATGGGTAGGGGAGCGGCTTCGCGTAGGCTGGCGGTGAGTTCGGCGACCTGGCGCGGCGAGGCGACATTGCGCGCGAAGAGTACGATGCTCCCGGCGCGCCCGGCGCTGAGCCATTCTAGTATATGGGGCGGGGCGGTCAGCCCCTGGAAGCCGACCATCATCATCTGCCCGACGCGGGCTTCGGGGGATAAGTTCGTGAGAGTTTGTTCTATCCAGGTGTTTTGGGTTGTTGGCATAAGTCTCATTCCAAGTGGGCAAAGTAAATTGACGGTCAGTATACCCACACGATGTGGTGTTACACAAGCGGCGGGAGTGGAGTGAGGGTGACTTGTGCAGAGATACCCCATCGCGCTTGTTTTGATGTAAAATAGCGTCATATCGTTAACAACATAGACATCAACCCAAAGGTAGAGAAAAACCCATGCGAAATTTCACTTCACAGCGTGTTCAGGCCATCCCGCCTTCGGGGATTCGGCGCTTCTTCGATATTGCGGCAACAATGGATAACGTCATCTCGCTTGGCATCGGGGAACCCGACTTTGTCACACCCGACCCGATCTTGCAGGCCGGCATCCGCTCGCTTGAGCATGGCGATACCCACTACACATCCAACAACGGCATCATGGCGCTGCGCGAGGCGATAAGCGCACATCTGGAGCGGCTCTATGGGGTGCAGTATGCGCCCGAAAATGAGATTCTGGCAACGGTCGGCGTGAGTGAGGCGCTGTACCTGGCGATGATGGCCTTTGTAGATTTTGGCGATGAGGTGATCGTACCTGAACCGTGTTTTGTCTCATATGCCCCCGAAGTGGCAATGGCGGGTGGGGTGCCGGTCTCGGTGCCGACGCGCGTGGAGGAAGATTTCCAGCTCACCGGCGCGGCTCTTGAGGCTGCCGTTACTGCGAAGACCAAAGCCGTGTTGATCGGCTATCCGAACAACCCCACCGGCGCGGTGATGACCCGCGAGCGCTTGCTCGAAGTGGCGGCGGTTGCCAAGAAGCACGACTTGCTTGTCATCTCGGACGAGATTTACGACCGTCTGGTGTACGGTATCGAGCACACCTGCTTCGCGGCGCTGCCGGAGATGTGGGAGCGCACAATCTTGTTGGGTGGGTTGAGCAAGAGCCATGCCATGACCGGCTGGCGCATCGGCTATGTGGCGGCGCCGGCTGCGATGATGCCTTCGATGCGCAAGGTGCACCAGTATACTATTATGTCTGCTCCGACCACCGCACAGGTGGCGGCGACCGAGGCCATATTGCACGGCGACGCATTTGTCGAGGAGATGCGCAGCGAATATGACCGGCGGCGCAAGCTGATTGTGAAGGGGCTAAACGAGCTTGGCTTGGCTTGCTTCGAGCCGCGCGGCGCGTTCTATGCCTTCCCCAGCGTGGCAGCCTCCGGCATGGATGCCGAGACCTTTGCCGAGACACTCATAGAAGAGGAGCAGGTTGCTGTGGTGCCGGGGAGCGCGTTCGGCGCGAGCGGGGCAGGCTTCGTGCGTTGTTCCTATGCAACGGCATACGAGAAGATTGAGGAAGCGCTAGAGCGTATGAGCCGTTTCATGCGCAGACACGGGTAGGACAGCCTTACCCCAAGTTATACGCTATACCGGGTGGTGCATATGGATATGGAGTTCAGCAGTACAAAAGACCCTCTGCAAGTGATAATCGAGGAGATCGACACGACACTGCGTCGGTCTTCCAGCAGCGAAGCCGCCGTCTTGAAATATACCGAGATGTTCACGAACGAACTGTTCGCAGCGATCGAGGGCTTTGTCGGCGATCTGATCGAGGCAGGCATTCCGGGGCTTCCCAAGCCCCGCCGCTATACCCTGCCCACCGGTAAGGAAGCGCTGCGTGTGAAGATCGGTGAATACCGGATTCTGTTTGTGCCCTTGCTGGGCACGGCCTGGGCCAACCCGCGCGACGAGGCGCGCGTGCCCGGTGTGAAGTTCAAGGAGGAGTGTGGGCGCATCGCCGTCTTCCTCAGCGAGAACCCCGACCGCGAGTCTTTCTATGACTTCTTGATCTGGGGTGATGGCAGCTGGTTTGCGTGGGGTTATGGCTGGCCGAAGCAGGCCGATGAGTATGGTCAGACCAATTTTAGGCTGCTTGCCGCCGAGCTGATTAACAGCTTTGTCAAGGATATTCATCGTACATGGAAGACGCGCGACGAGTCTGTGCTCGGCGACGCAAGCTCGGCGAATATCGCCCGGCGTGTTTTCACCTACGGTCTGCCGGGCGATGAGTAAATCTGCCCCACGCACGGTCACCGAGAGCGGTAGTGTGCTGCATCAGCGCACGCCGCGCGGTTGGGTGAACAGCATGGGGCTTTGGCCGCTCTTCTTTGCCATCAGCGCGCTGTTGTTTACCTTCACCCTCCCGCCGACACCTCCCTATTGCGATGTCGTCTTGACCGCGCTCATGGCTTTGGGCTGTGGGTGGCGGGTCTTCAACGCATCGCGTCAGATGGTTGTGGCGTTAGGGGATCAGAACATCCTATACGTCGGCATGGGGCGTTCGTGGTTCGTATCGTACCGTGACCTCACGATGGTGGACTTTGCCGACGCGATGGGTTTGTTCGCGCTGCCGATGTCCTCCGGCATGGGCAAGGCGGAGGGCATCCCACGCTTTTTGATATTCGTGCATGGCGGGCGGCGCTCAAACATCCACCTCTCATGGTTCGATGCGGAGGCATTGTTGTTAGACCTGGACGCGCGCTTGCCACCAAAGGTCATCGAGCGCAGCCCACGCTATCGCGAAGTGCTCGCCGCGATCAGGCCGACAGACGATGTAGGGGAAGAAGACCCCTAGCTGTCTCTAGCTTTCCGATTCTTGTAATATCGCCTCGATCGCTGCCTTGATCTGCTCAAAGGTCGGTTCGGCGATGGCTTGACCGTTCTCGTCTGTGAGCACTGTCTCGTTGATATATACCGCCGGGATGGTGGAAACTTGCATCTGCTCGGCCATGTTATAGCTGCCGTCGAGCATAGAGCGTTGGCGGCCCTCATTGATGCAAGCCTTGAGCTGTTGCGGTTCGATCGAGACTTGCCGGGCGGCCAATTCGATCTCGCCGAGGTTTGCATAGGCCGGCGGCGGCGCTTGTATCTGGCCGTAGCGATCAAATTGCTGCTCCCACAGCCCGAACAAAGTGTCGTGCAGTTGCCATACCGCACCCTGCTCGCTCGCACAATACACCGCCTCTGCTGCCATCAGGGATTCGGCGTAATAATCGGCGGTTTGTATCAACAGATGCTCGATGAGCACCGCTTTGCCGGGCCGGATGTAGGGGCCTACCAAGCGAAGTAGCGTTTTGTGCAAGCGGGCTGAGCTGATATCGCTGAAATCCAAGAAAACCCACAGCCGTATCGGGGCGTTTTCAAAGTCGCCCAGCACCAGCGCGCCATCCGTAGATATGTTTTGTGCGATGTTTTCGTAAGTCGAGCCGGGCCTACCGACGAGACTGAACAATGTGAATACGATGGCGACTGCGACCGCGCCCACGATGAGCAAGACGAGGGTCTGGCTGCGCGATTGGCGCGGTGGTGCGTGTTGTAATGTTTGGAGGTCTTCATCTGCTGTTTGTGTCATGTTGCCCCACTCAAGAGTATAAACCTGTGTTGGTTAAAGGGTACCCCTGTGGCGCTTGCTGTCAAGTCGTGACAGAGAAGAGGGGGCACATCCCATGTTGGAGGTGTGGCGCGTTAGCCGACGTGACCTGAAGAGTGAATCCCAAGCCCTCTTACGCTCCCCCCGGCCCCGCTTGCGTTATAATGGTTGGAGCAAGTGACAAGATATAGCGAACGCACAAAGGCGGTTATACAACAATGCAAGCAAGCGACATCATCGCCCACAAGCGCGACGGCAAAGAGCTTACAAGCGCGGAGATCGAGTGGTTCGTCCGGGCTGTGGCCCAGGAGAGCATCCCCGATTACCAGATCACAGCTTGGCTGATGGCGGTGTACATCCGTGGCATGACGCGGCGCGAGACGGTGGACCTTGCAAGAGCGATGGCGCATTCCGGTGCGGTGCTCGATCTTTCCGGCGTGGTTGACTGTGCGGTTGACAAACATTCATCCGGCGGGGTCGGCGATAAGACCACCCTGATTGTGCTGCCTTTGGTCGTGGCTTGTGGCGTGCCGGTGGGCAAGATGAGCGGGCGTGGCCTGGGGTTTTCCGGCGGCACGCTCGACAAGCTCGAATCGATTGATGGCTACCGCGTCAATCTCACCACAGATGAGTTCCTCCGCCACCTCGATAAGTACGGCATTGTGCTATCGGGGCAGTCGATGGACCTCGCCCCCGCCGATGGCAAGCTCTATGCGCTGCGCGATGTAACCGCCACGGTTAGCAGCCTGCCGCTTATCGCCTCTAGCATCATGAGCAAGAAGCTGGCTGCCGGCGCGGATGCAATCGTGCTCGACGTGAAGACGGGGCTGGGCGCATTCATGCCCCAGGTCGAGGATGCTACCGCGTTAGCTTCCCTGATGATTGACATCGGGCAGATGGCAGGACGTAAAATGGTTGCGCTTATCTCGGATATGAACCAGCCCTTAGGCCGGGCGGTCGGGAACGCGCTGGAGGTTAAAGAAGCGCTCGATGTGCTGCGCGGCGAAGGCCCCGAAGACCTGATCGAGCATTGCCTTGTCACTGCCGGACACATGCTGCGCTTGGCCGGCGTGGGGCATGACCCCGCATTGACCGACCTCAAGCCGATGCTAAAGGAGAAGCTCCAGAACGGCGAAGCACAGCGCGTCTTCCGCACATTGATCGAAGCTCAGGGTGGCGCAGTAGCGATGGTGGATGATCCCGACCGCCTGCCGCGCGCCGCCATCGTTGAGACGCTGCGGGCAGCGCGTGGTGGCTATGTCGGAGAGGTGCACGCCGGTGCAGTGGGGATCGCGTCAATGCTCCTGGGCGCCGGGCGTCGGAAGAAGAGCGATGCGATCGACCATGCGGTAGGGATCATCGTGCACTGCAAGGTGGGCGACCGCGTCGAGGCCGGTCAGCCGATCTTCACCCTCCATGCCAACGACACCGAAAGACTCGCACAGGCCAAACAGAAGCTGGCAGATGCGGTTGTGTGGTGCGACGCACCCACGGCAGCGTTGCCTCTGTTCTATGACATGCTTGAGGCCGTATAAGCTATCTGTCCACGTCCGCCGGCTAATCACACGCGCGTAGATGCTCGTCAAATGTCAGCGAAAATCGATGAGACCCGCTGGCATCGCACGCGCGGAAGTAGAGGTAATCCGATACCTCTGGATAGATCACCGCCTCGATGGATGCGATGCCGGGGCTGGCGATTGGTCCCGGCGGCAGCCCTGTATTGCGGTAAGTGTTGTATGGCGAGATCACTTCATTGTAGTCGGCTTGAGTGAGCTGGGGCCACCAATCGCCGGTTTCCGTATCATAGCCCATGCCGTATTGCACGGTTGGGTCGGCGTCGAGCGTCATACTCTCCGCCAAGCGATTCAAGTATACGCCGGCGATCATCGGGCGCTCGCTGTCGATGACCGCTTCACGCTCCACGATGGATGCGAGGGTCACTACCTCGTAAAGTGTAAAGCCCAGTGCGTCGGCGTCGGCGCGGTGTTGAGGTGTCAGCACGGTGTCGAAGTTCTCCAGCATCCGGTCGCGTAGATCGGTGGCGGTGGCGGTGGGCGCGAGGCGGTACGTGTCTGGGAACAAGAACCCCTCCAGCGACGCCCCCGGCGGCAGCTCGGATAGGAAGCCGAAGCGAGGCGGGCGGTCTGCGTCCGGCCCCACCAGCGCGATGAAATCCGCTCCGTCAAAGCTCAACCCCTCGGTCGCGTCGATGACTGCCGCGATCTCTTCCAACCGCCGTCCTTCGATCACCTGTATGGTCACGTCGGGGCTGAGCGCCTCTGTGAGGGCGTATGCCACTTCGGGGATGGTCATCGACGCACTGAGTTCAAAGCGCCCGGCTTCTAGCGCCGCATCCAGGCCCACATAGCGCACATAGTTGCGGAAGAGCGTCGCATCGCTGATGAGGCCCCGCCGCAGCAGGTCGTTTGCGATCGTGTTTGCATTGCTGCCGGGCGCGACTTCAAAGATGATCGGCTCGGCGTTGGCTGCCATAGGCTTTTCGAGGTCGCCCGCGCGCAGCCCTAGATAGGTCTCCAGCACCGCCGCCTCGATCGGGTTCAAGTTGGCGGCGGCTTCCCCGCTGAGCTTTACCGGGATGCGCAGCGCCAGCACTCGTGTGAGCGTGAAGCCGCACGCACAGCCGAGCAATATAAATACGGCCAGCACGAGCGCCATACGGGTGAACCAGCCTGGGCCATGCTGCT
>CAZJBO010000034.1:0-1174 GCA_964544075.1 uncultured Anaerolineae bacterium | reverse complement strand
CTTCGCGCGCGCCTCTGTGCCTTGTAGGGGCGGGTTGGATGGGGGTGCTTGTTTGTTCATGCCTCACTCTGTAAGTGCTACAACCTGTTCGCCGGCCTGAGGGTCTGTGCGGCGCGTGTCGAGGAAGTCTTGCAAGATCACGGCAGCAGCGGCGTCATCAATGCGCGCATCTATGCCGCGCCGCCCATCGAGTAGATATTTGGCCTCTGACGAGGAATAGCTCTCATCCCACAACCACACCGGCACCGGTACCGCAGCTGCCAGGCGTCCCGCCCACTTGCGGACGCTGTCTACTTTCTTGTCTTGCTGGTCAGGCGCCGTCTCTGGGTTGATCGGCAGGCCGACCACAATCCCTTCGACGCCCAATTCTGCGACCAGCCCTGCGATGATCGCAAAGTCTTCTCGCTTGGACCGGCGTTTGATTAGGCGCAAGGGACGGGCCAGCATCCCCAGGCGGTCTGAGACCGCCACGCCGATCACTATCCGGCCATGATCGATGCACAGCCAGCGTGTCATTGGCGGGTATAATCCACGTTAACGTCGATGCGTATGGGCAGGAGTGGCATCCGACCAAACCAGTTGGGCCACAGCTCGAACGAGGGTTCGCTCACCAGGGGGTACGCCGCGCTTAGACGATACGCGGCTTTGTCGGTTGCCTGCCCGCTGACCATCTCGCGCACGCGGTCGGGGTTGATCTCGATGGCGACATCGCCCGTGCACGTCATTAGGAAGGTCACGCGCCGGTCATCGTCTACGGTCAGCTCGTCGCCCCGCGTGAAGGTGAGCGTGTCGTCTAAGATGCGCGACCCCGGCCCGGCCCGTTCGGCCAACGCGCTGTAGGCGACCTGGCGGGCGTATGGCTCGTTGATGACGACGCCTTGCACCACCACCCGCATCTCAAGGCTGATCGTCTCTGCCGGCTGCCCGATATATTCGCTGTATGTCTCGCCCAAGACTAATACTACCGCCAGCGATTCGGTCGAGACGAACTCCGACGGCCCGATCAGGTCAGAGGCGAGCATTTCGGCATAGGCGCGCTGTTGGAGCTGTTGCAAGAGTGTCGAGCGCAGCCGCTCATAGTCTTCTTGCGATACTGCGGCGGTTTCTGTGACACCTCCACCGCGTGTGCGTGCCGGGTTGCTCACGCCCAGGCGCACGCCCAACGGCCCCTCTA
>CAZJBO010000033.1:0-12877 GCA_964544075.1 uncultured Anaerolineae bacterium | reverse complement strand
CGGGAATCCCATGCACACACTCACAATCTCACATGCACGTCACGCGGCCAACGCTGGAAGATGCGTTTATCGTGACAATCCGGCGCGCGGCATACTCCCGCCACGCCTCGGTCCAGTAACCCCGTCACGCCGTTCAGAACAAAGAGAACGAAGCCGCGCAAATACAGGTCCAGGATTGCTAAGTCCTGCTCTCTGTGGGGGCAAAGCCCTCGCAGAGAGCAGGCGAACAAATAACGCGCAACATCTATCAGAACTTCAGCAAGCGCGCAAACTATTGCATCTTGAATCGCGCGCGGTTTCGTCTTCCCCCTGCTTTCCCCCCGCTTTTTCATTATCGCACTCAATCTCTCTCTTGACGCTGCATACAAGCTATGGTATAGTGAGCATAATTAATTACTTCCATGAAATCAATTAAGGATGGGGGTATGGCTCGCTCTCATACGCCTGAGCTGATGCGCCAACAAAAACGCGACGTGGTCTTAGATGCCATCCGCGCACATGGTCCCATCTCGCGCGTTGAGCTTGCACGCCAACTTCATATCACCCCGGCCACCATCACCCGCATCACCCGCACCCTGCTCGACGAAGGCCTGATCCGCGAAGAGGGCGAAGGCGAAAACCGAGGCGCAGGGCGCAAACCCGTCTTGCTTTGTTTCAACCCGCGCTCCCGCTTGGTGATCGGCATTTATGTCAACAGCAACCAAATCACCGGCGCGGTTACCGACCTATCCGGCGCCATCCTCACCCGCCGCACCTCCTTCCCATGCGCCGCCCTCTCCGAAGCAACTTTGCGGAACCTCCTAAGCGACTTGCTGAACATAGACCCCAGCTATCACCCACGCCTAACCGCCGTCTGTGTGGGCGCCCACCCCTCCTCGCCTGTAGAGGAAGCGCTCCTTACACGCCTGCAACGCGCGCTGGAAGTGCCGGTCTTGAGCGCCGAGGTGGTTGCCCTGGCCGCACACGGTGAGGCCCGCTGGGGCACAATGCGCGAGCAAAGCCGCTTTGCCGTCCTATACCTGGGCAGCCACAGCTACAGCTGTCTCTACTTGGACGGAGTAACACACGTCGGCAATCTGGGGCTAAGCCCCACAGGGCAATCGCTGGGCGCACGCCTTTGCGATGCCGGATTGCAAGCACGGGTTCAGGCCGCATTAGATTCTGGCATGGCGAGCGTCTTCCATAACTCACACCAACAACACCCACCATCGAGCGTGATCTTTGAGGCGGCACGCCAGGGAGACCCGGTCGCCCGGCTCGCCATTGAGGATGTGGCCGGCGATATAGCCTTCACGACAGTATGGCGGGCCAACGCCATGAACCTATCCCAAATCGTGCTCGCCGGCCCGTGGGCACAGGCAGCCGATGTATTGCTCCCGGCCACACGTGCGCAGATGCGTGCGCTAAGCACCCAACCGCCGGATTTGTTACCCGCCGATCTTGGCAATGACGCACCACTCCTGGGCGCCATCAGCGTAGCGATAGACTTGGCCGACGCCACCGTGTGAGGGAGGGCAGATATGCGAGAAGGCTTAAAAATCGCGGTTATCGGTGGAGGAAGCACCTACACACCAGAGCTGATCGATGGCTTGATACGCTATCGACACCGCATCCCCGTGACGACGATCGCTCTAATGGACCTCTACCAACAACGCTTACAAGTCGTCGGAGATATGGTACAGCGCATGTTGGACCACAACGAATACCCGGCCAAGCTCTGCCTGACCACCGACCGAGAACAAGCGCTAGAAGGAGCCGACTTTGTCATCACGCAGATACGGGTGGGGGGGATGGCCGCGCGCCTGATCGACGAGACGATTCCGCCGCGCTATGGCGTCGTCGGGCAAGAGACCGTCGGTCCCGGCGGCTTTGCCAAAGCGCTGCGCACCGTCCCCGTGATGCTCGACATCGCCCACGACATCGAGCGCCTGGCGCCTGAGGCATGGCTCATCAACTTTACCAACCCTTCCGGCCTCATCACCGAGCTGCTCTGTAAGCAGACAAACGTGCGCACCATCGGCCTATGCAATCTACCGGTCGATCTGAAAGCCGAGATCGCCCGCAATATGGGCGTAGCGCCCGACGCTGTGGCGCTCGACTATGTGGGGCTTAACCATCTTGGCTGGGTGCGCGGCGTACAGATCGACGGCGAAGACCGCATGTCACAAACCCTAAAGGTCTACATCCGGACTGCCGCACAAGATGATAACCCGCTCTTCTCGTCCGAGCTGCTAGAAACTCTCGGCTTGCTCCCAAGCTATTACCTGACCTTTTATTATTGCCATGACCGCGTGTTGGCCGAACAACGACAGGCGCATCAAACACGCGCCGAGCGCGCGCGCGAGGTCGGGAACGAGCTGCTGCGCCTTTATGCCGACCCCGATGTAGTCGAAAAGCCCGCGCTTCTGGGCGAGCGGGGCGGAGCGCACTACTCGACCGCAGCCGTTAGCCTGATGGCGGCGATAGTGGAGGACAGCGGCGATATACAGATCGTCAATGTGCCCAACCGGGACACCTTCTCCTGTCTACCGCCCGAAGCCACGATCGAGGTGCCCTGCCGGATAGATGCACAGGGAGCACACCCGCTGCCCACGGACCCCATCCCTTTACACGTCAGCGGTTTAATCAAGACGGTAAAGGCTTTCGAGACCTTGACGATCCAGGCCGCGATCACCGGCGACCGGCGCGTGGCCTTGCAAGCGCTTATGTCGCACCCTCTGGTGCCTTCGTTCGCGGTCGCACGTTCTTTGCTCGCGGCACTGCTCGCCGCACACCAAGACTATTTACCTCAGTTTACCTCTCAAATGAAGCGAGATGCATGTTGATGAAACCATTAAACATTACCGTTCTGGGCGGTGGCAGCACCTATACACCCGAACTCATCGAAGGATTTATCCGCTATCAGGCCGAACTGCCGATTGCGCGGATCACACTCATGGATATCGCCCCCGACCGGCTGGAGATAGTCGGTGGACTGGCCGCGCGGATGCTTGCAGATAGTGGGATCGAGCTGACGACCACGACCGACCGACCAGCCGCGCTAGAGGGCGCCGACTTCGTCGTCACTCAAATGCGCATCGGCGGGCTGGCCGCGCGCGCGCGCGACGAACGCATCCCTATGCAGCACGGCGTGCTGGGGCAAGAGACAACCGGACCGGGCGGCTTTGCCAAAGCGCTGCGCACCGTGCCCGTCATGCTGGACGTCGCGCGCGATATGGCACGCCTGGCGCCGCAAGCATGGCTGGTTAACTTCACCAACCCTTCGGGCTTGATTACCGAAGCGATCCTACACCACACCGACATAAAAGCCGTCGGGCTTTGCAATGTGCCCATCAATATGCTGCTTGGTGCGGCGGAACAGCTCGAAGTGCCGCCCGAACGGATAACCCTGGATTATGTAGGGATCAATCACCTCAGCTGGGCACGGGTGTGGCTCGATGGACAGGACGTAACCGCGCAAGTGTTGACAGAGACGTGGGCAGACAGCGATGTAGACCCCGTTTATCTGCGCGCGCTGGGGATGCTGCCCAACTATTACCTCCGATACTATGTCCACCCCGACCGCGTGTTGAAGGAAGACCGCGCCAAAACACAAACGCGCGCCGAGTACCTCCAAACCATCGAAGCCGACTTGCTCAAACGCTACGTTGATCCCAATCTGACGGAGAAACCCAAGCTGCTTGAGGAACGCGGCGGCGCACACTACTCAACCGCAGCGGTCGAGCTTGTACGCGCCATCGCCCAGAACCGCCGCGAGGTGCATATCGTCAACGTGCGGAACGGCCAAGCGCTGCCAGACCTCCCCGCCGACTGCGTGGTAGAGGTCCCCGCCGTAGTGGGCGGGAGCAACATCCGCCCCCTGACGATGGGGCATCTGCCGCCGACAATCCGAGGTCTGCTGGCAGCGGTCAAAGCCTATGAGGAGCTAACCATCCAAGCGGCGGTCACCGGCGATCCGAACACCGCCAAACTAGCGCTCCTGGCGCACCCATTGGTGCCCTCGTGGGACGTGGCAGTAGCTCTATGGGACGATATCAAAGCGGCACACCGCGAATATCTGCCGCAATTTGCCTGAGCAAGGCAAGCAAGCAGCCATACAATCTATGCGCCCTCGGCGCTGCCAGGTAATGCAATGTATAAGGACAAGGAGGAGTGCTATACGAAGAGAACCCGAAACGATGCTTTCTGAACCGCTCGGTCCAGGAGATACACTCCTGGAAAGCAAACCTTACGTCCCTTGACATCCGTACATTTTTTGAGGAGATTGCACAATGCACAAAGGAAAGTTGTTGAGCATACTTGTCACCGTCGCCCTACTGGTGACAGCGCTGAGCGCACCGGCTGCCGCTCAGGAAGATACCACGCTCACAGTCTGGGGGTTCGTCTGGACCGCCGATTGGCTAGAATCGATTGCCGCCGATTTCGAGGCAGCTCACCCCGGCGTTACGGTCGAGGTCGTGCGCTTCGAATATGAAGCATACCTCGACGCGATCGTCACCAGCCTGGCCTCCGGCGAGGAAGTGCCCGACGTCGCAACCCTTGACCCAATGTGGGCCGGCGACCTGATCCGCGACGGCGCGGTCGTTGCGCTGGACGGCATTGAGGAAGACCTGAACCCCGAAGACTTCTTCGGCGGTTGGGAACTCTGCGGCTACAACGGGAAGCAGTACGGCGTCCCCGCCGACCTGGACTTCAACCTGGTCTTCTACCGCACCGACATCTACGGCCCGGCGATCGAGGAAGCAGGTCTCGACGGCTTCCCCGTCAACACCGAGCAGTTCCTTGCGGTAGCACAGGCGATCTCTAACGACGAACAGGCCGCCATCTTGCTCCGCCCCAACGACTACTACACCTGGTATCAGGGCTTCCTGGTCCCCTACGGTGGCCACATCTATAATGAAGACTTCACCGGCTACCGCCTAAACGAACCCGAAGCCGTAGAAGCTCTGAAGTTCTATAGCGATCTGGCCAACGTCTACAATGTTGCCCTTCTGTGGAACGACGAAGTGGACGGCGACCCGGTTTCTGTGCTCAAGGAAGGCGAAGTCTTGGCGATCATGCAAGGCTCCTGGTACGCCACCGAGCTAGAAGCTGCCCTGCCCGAAATGGAAGGCATGTGGGGCGTTGCTCCGATGCCCTTTGGCCCCGAAGACCGCGAATATCACTCGGCCGCCGGCGGCGCCTGCTTCTCGATCCCGGTTGCAGCCGACGATCAAGACCTCGCATATGACTTCCTGGTCTACATGGAAGACCCGGAAGTCATGGCGACCTACTACGATGTCGTCGGCGGCGTGCCGTCGCTCACGACCGCTTGGGAATTCACCGACTTGAACGCAGTGAACGAATACTTCGGTGTTGCCCTGGGCCAGCAGGTTGCCGAATGGTCGGAAGGCGTAGTCGGGATGGAGCTGCCTTCGAGCGAAACCGCCGAGGCGCTTGGGGAGGCCATGTACATGGTCATCATGGAAGACATGGACCCACAAGAAGCCCTCGACGCTGCGGTTGAAGCCAGCCCTCCGCTGGAATAGCCAACGCATAGATTGACATAAACGGGGGCGCGCCCGGCACGAGCCGTCGTGCCCCCAGCTTTCTTCTTCTCTTTGGAGGTCCCTATGTTGAAAGTGAGCGACAACCTCGACGTGCAAAGAACGTCCAATATTCACGAGACGCTTGGGCGGCTATGGATCCGTCTGACACCCTATGTATTTATCTCCCCATTTTTCATTTCTTTTATTGCTTTCCAACTTTTTCCGATCATCTTTTCGGTCGTCCTAAGCGTTTCGGAATGGAACCCCTATGTGCGTAAGGGCAGCGGGCTAACATTCGTCGGCCTGGATAATTTCACTAAATTGTTTGCAAATAGTCGCTTCATGAGCAGCCTGGGCGTCACAGCCAGCATTACCATCATCTGTACAATTGTAGGTACATCACTGGCGATATTGCTGGCCGTGCTGCTAGACAAGGCCCCGGAGCGCCTCTCGATGATTCTGCGCGCAGTCTTCTTCATGCCCTCTGTAACCTCAGTAGTGGTCATCACCTACATCTGGAAACAACTGCTCAGCACAAAACACGGCAGCCTCAACGCCCTCCTCGAAGGGCTAGGCCTAGAGAGGCATGATTGGCTCGGCTCAGGGCATACCGCGCTTTGGGCGATCATCGTCATGCTCGTCTGGTCGGGGTTGGGCTGGGATGCGCTCATCATTATGTCGGGGCTGCGCAGCATCCCGGAGGAAATATACGACGCCGCGAAAGTCGACGGTGCGAACGGTTGGAACGAGTTCTGGCATCTGACCTTGCCTTTGCTGCGCCCAACACTGCTATTTGTCAGCACCACCGGCTTTATCTACCTCCTGGGCATATTCGCACCGGTACAGTTGCTTACGAACGGCGGCCCGGTGCATCGCACCGAGACCGTGGCGCTTCAGCTCTATCATCAATCCTTCGAACTCCAGGAATTCGGCTACGCCTCAGCCATTGCCGTAGCACTGACGGCAATCATGCTCGTGGTCAGTATCCTAAACAAGTATCTCTTTGGCCGTGAGGTAGAATACTGATGAAAAAACGCAAACGAAACACAACAATTGTGCTCAGTGTGCTGCTCTGCGTTGTGTCGATCTCCTATGCCCTGCCTTACGTTTGGATGATCTCCACCTCGTTCAAGCCGGACGACGAACTCTACAGCGGCATGATGCTGCCGGAAAACCCCAGCATGGTCCAATACAAACGCCTCATCTCAGGCTATGACGTACAGGACTACACGCTCACATACAACTATACGGGGTACTATAAAAACAGCCTGTTTATCACCATAACGAGTCTAATCTTAATACTCACATTCGACGCGCTGGCAGCATTTGCCTTTGCGAAGTTCGAGTTCGCCGGCAAGCAGGTGCTCTTCTGGGTAATGATGCTCACAATGATGCTGCCGGTCTACACCACCCTAATACCCTCCTTCTACCTCTTCTCGCGCGTTTACAACTGGGTGAATTCCTACCAAGTGCTCATCCTGCCCGGCATAGTCGATGCTTACGGCATCTTCTTGCTCACACAATACATGAAGAGCATCCCATCGGAGCTGCTGGACGCAGCCCGCATCGACGGGGCAGGCCCATTGCGCATGTTCTGGAAAATCATAATCCCCCTCAGCCGTCCGGCACTCGGCACATTGGCAATCTTCAAGTTCTTGTTTGTCTGGAACGACTACCTCTGGCCGTTGGTCATGGTGCGCGAGGAAGGGATGTACACCCTGACCATCGGCATTGCCCAAATGCAAGTGCGCCAGGGCATGGTAGTCTGGGGCGTGCAGATGGCAGCATCGGTATTGGCGACACTGCCCATAGTCCTGCTGGTCTTCGCCATGCAGCGTCAGTTCTTGCGCGGCATGACCACCGGCGCGCTCAAGTAAGTAGCATGAACCGCACCGATAGTAGATGAGGTGAAAACGACTTATGAAGACAATATGCTTGTTGTTGATAGGATCGCTCCTGGTGGGCGGCGCGACGGTTGCGCTGGGCCAAGAAGGACCGACAGACCAAGATGCCGCCACAGTCATCGACGACTTTGACAGCGGCTATGAGGAAGAAGGCATCGAGGAGGCATGGTGGACTTACACCGACGACCTCCCCGACATAACAACCTTCCAGTTTGGTCTGGGACAAGACGTAGTCTACAACGGAACCGATGCGCTGTGGTTAGAGTTTGACATCGCCGCCGGCGGCCATGCCGGTATCGGCTTCGACTATGGCATCCCTTGCGACTGGCGCGAGGGCAGCGGCATAGTGCTACAAATCCGCGCATCAGAGGTCGGTCTACCGCTGGTCTTCGCGCTACACGTCACAGACGACACCCAAACCTCAGGTCAATCACCGGGCCTCACGCCTTTCGCCTACCGGTTCGAGACCCCACCGGGCAGTGTGGACGACTGGGTCACACTGGTGATGCCCTGGGAGAAGTTCGAGCGGCTGATGTGGGTGGGCGACGCCGGTATCATGGAGTTCACACCCAACCCCATCTCTAAAGTCGAGATCGGCTTCGAAGCCCCAGACGATGCACGTCTCACCGGCAGCATATGGGTTGACGATATCCGCGTTATCTCCACCGAAGACCTAAACGCGGCGCCCTCATTCGAAGAACTGCTCCCACCAATCCCGCCCATCCAGGCAAGCCAGGTCGGGTATCGGCCCGAAGATCGCAAGATGTTTGTATCAACCGAGCCGATGACTCACTTCACGGTAGTAGACGACGCAAGCGGCGAAGTGGTATATACCGGGCGCGCCGTGCGCTGGGGATACGACGAAGACTCACAAAAAGAAATCTATTGGGGGCGGTTCAACTCGCTGGATACACCGGGGCGCTACCGCATCGTAGTTGAAGACGTGGGCGAGAGCTACCCCTTCGACATCGGCGACGACGTGTTCGTCGAACCCATCCGCTTGGCAGCACGAGCGTTTTACCTCCAACGCAGCGGCATTGACATAAACGACAGCGCCATCAGCGGCCTAGAGATCGAAGCCGGACACCTGCAAGAAGCCGTGCTTTGGGATGACCCCACCGGCGACGTCACACTCGATGTACACGGCGGATGGTACGATGCCGGCGACTATGGCCGCTACATAACCACCGCCGCCTTCTCGATCAACCAACTGCTCACCGCGTATCGGGCAAACCCCGACCTCTTCACCGACGGGATGTTAGACATACCGGAAAGCGGTAACGGCATCCCCGACCTGCTGGATGAAATCCGCTGGGAGCTGGAATGGATGCTGCGGATGCAGCGCGATGACGGCGTGGTCTACCACAAAGTCACAACCCACAGCTTCCCGCCCTTCGGCGCGCCGTCCACATTCGATGACGACAACACACTATACGTCTTCGGCCCCACCAGCGCCGATACAGCCTACTTCGCGGCGGCGATGGCACAAGCCTCTACAATCTTCGAGCCACACGATGCAGAGTTCGCCGCGACCTGTCTGGATGCGGCAGAGCGCGCGTGGGCATGGCTGGAAGAACACCCCGAACAGCTGCCGCCGGGCGGCTTCCATAACCCCCCACCGGGCGAGTACCCCATGCAAGGCGGCTATGACCTTGTGGAATCCGAAAACATCCATCACTTGTGGGCGGCTGCCGAACTCTTCCGCGCAACCGGTGAAGCACGCTACGAAACAGCCTTCGCCGAATACTTGGAAGCATTGGAGACATCCGGCAAGGTTCTAGTTCATCATATATCCTGGGCGGACATCTACCCGATGGGGCTGTTTGCCTACCTGACCGCAGAAGACAGCGATCCTGCCATCCGTGCACAAGCCGCAGAAATCTTCGAGCGCGAGGCACAAATCATCCTAGACGTAACCTTCCGATCCGGCTACCAAGTCGCCCTACGCGGCAGAGACGGCTTGTTCGCCTATGTGTGGGGGTCCAACCAAGTGACGTTGGCTAATGGCCTGTACATGATGCTGGCAAACGAATTGTTCCCAGACCCACGTTATGTCCACGCAGCGCGCGCCCAAGTGCAATATATCTTGGGGATCAACCCGCTCGCGAAGACCTACTTCAGTGGGGTCGGGACCGACCAAGTATTGCATCCACACCACAACATGGCCTACCACACGCACCAGGCGATACCGGGGTTTGTCGGGGAAGGCGCTAACGGTGCAATCGGGGAAGGCGCTGGCGGAGACGCGCAGCTAGAAGCAATGTGGACCGCCAAAGTGCCACCGGCGCTCGACTATATCGATGATTGGAACTCGTGGGCCACCAACGAGCCGACCATTGACGCTAACGCGACATTCCTGGCGCTGGCCGCATACTTCGCACCATAAGAAGCTGCCCGGCATAAGCACTCCCGACGGCGCGCTTGGCACCGTCGGGAGTGACCGTCATCACCACCCCCGGACAAGCTCCGCGATGGCCTTGATGTGCTCATACGACGAGCCACAACACCCCCCAAGCACCCGCACGCCCAACTTGAGAAACTCGCGCGCGCTCTCGGCCATCTCCGCCGGCGTGGTATCAAACACCGTTTCGTCACCCTCCAGGCGCGGCAAGCCCGCGTTCGGTTTGGCGATCAAGACCGCATCAGGCGCCGCCTCACGTATGGCGGCAACTGCCGTGACATTCTCTGCCAAGCTCTTACCACAGTTTGCACCAAATGCATCAACCCCAAGTTCCAGCATCGCCTCGGCAAACTGCGCCGGGCTGACGCCCATGTTAGTGCGCCCGCCCGCGTCGAAGCTCATCGTGGCGAAGATCGGTAGATCGGTGGCCCGGCGCGCCCCGGCGATGGCAGCCCGCATCTCGCCGAGGTCGCTCATCGTCTCGATATAGATCAGGTCGGCACCGGCTGCGCTCAACACAGCGGCTTGCTCGGCGAAGATGTCGGTAGCCGCCTCAACCGAGAGCGTGCCCAGCGGTGCCAGGAACACACCCAACGGGCCGATATCCCCGGCAACATAGACATCCTCCCCCCCAACTTCGCGCGCCAGCTCGACCGCGCGCGTGTTAACCGCTGCCACACTATCGCCCAGGTTGTGCAATTCGAGCCGGGGACGGGTCGCGCCGAAGGTGCAGCTTAAGAGCATCTCGCTGCCCGCCTTGACATAGCCGCTTTGTAGTGCCCGGATACCATCGGGGTTCTCGATCACCCATCGCTCCGGCGGTTCGCCGGCAACTAAGCCCATCCCATGCAATATCGCGCCGGTCGAACCATCGGCGACGATGGGAAGGCCTTGCTTCACACGTTCGAGTATATTAAGTTTGGGCACCGTATCTCTCCTTATAAAGTCTTGACCACGAATAAAATTCTGCCTTGTCTATATCGGCAATACATCCATCCCGTGCGCACGTGCTGCGCTCAACGCAATCGCCTCTATCGCAGACAAAGAGGCATCCGGCAGCGGCGGCGGCGTGTGCTCTGCCAACAACGCCTCGACACGCACATGTGCCCGGTCTGCGACGCTTTGCGCACCCTGTGCTTCCCACACGCCGCGCCGCGCGCGGTCTATCACAGACGACGGCATATGCAGCGCCGCGCGGAAGTTCTCGACCGTATGCGGATGGCTCAAGAAGTCGCCGCCATGCCCCACCGCTCGGATGACCGCACACACACCCGACTCTTTCTCCCAGGTGATGCTACGCATCATGTGCCGCGCCATGTCGATAACCTCCGCATCGACCGCCAGCTTCTCCAGGCTAAAGACACGCACGAAGTCGAGCACGCCGGGGCCGGAGATCATATTAATACCGGCTTGCATCCCCATTACGATACCGGCGCCGCTTTCGAAGCCGGCCTGTGCATCGAGCGTCTTGGCATCGCTAAGGCCGAGGTAGGCTTGCGTCGGGAAGCCGAGGTACTTGCCGATCTGCGCAGCCGCGCAACCGAGCGTCACGGTTTCGGCTGCGCCTGTGGGCATGTTACCGCTGTGCATATCAAATATGGAGGGCAACCCGCCCCACACCAGCGGCGCGCCGGGGCAGGCGAGCTGGTGAATGACAACCCCGCTCAGAGTCTCGGCGGTATGCTGCGTCAGCGTGCCGAGCAATGTCACCGGGGCGGTCGCCCCGGCTTGGGGCGCCGCGACGATCTGCGCCGGCACACACCGGCGCGCACAGTCTACCAGCACCCTTGCCGAGGCATCGCTCCACGTAAGCGGCGAGAGCGGACACACATCAAAAATAGCGCGTGGGGCGGCGGCCAGCGCATCATCTCCCCCCGCAGCGGCGACCAGCATCTCATACATAGGCTGCCACGTCTCGGCGCAAAAAGTACCGGTGATGATGGGCTTGCGCGCGTGCCGGAGCACGATGTACAGACGGTACAGATCGCCGATCGCCGCCGGGACATCGCCGCTCACCAGACAAGTGCTCACCGCATCGAACGCGGTCAGTGCCTCGGCAAGCCGCACGGCGCGGATGAGATCGGCAGTAGCGGGGGGGCGGCTCCGGGTACTGGCATAGTCCAGCACCTCAATCGCCGCCGAGCCGGGGTCAAAGTGCACATCATCGCCGCCATAATGAACAACAGGATGTCCGTCAACATCATAGAGATAGAACGATGTCGGCACACTGCTGAGCGCGATGCGGACCAACTCAAGCGGTATATGGGCAACCGCAGCATCGACATCAACGACGGCGCCGGCGCTGTCGAGCAACGCCAGCGCTGCGTCATTGTAGATGCGTACGCCCGGCTCCCAGAGCAAGCGGTAGGCGTCGGATAGGATTCTCTTGATGTCCGGTTCGCCTAAGAAAGCCGGTTTGGGAAGTACCAAAACGTTTTGTCTCCAGATGTGTGCAAGGATAAGTGGCGGCACGATTATAACGAAGCGATGAATGCAGATCAAAAGGCCCCATCGTGTCCATTTGAACCGCGCTTGTCGAAACGCCGTCTTGCTGGTAACATCGCCCTGATATTCCGACAATGTGGCATGTATATGCGCCGCAACAACTCACGGCTACCTTAACCGTCTAGAAAAGGACATAAGCCCCATGAGCATCAACAATACGTTTATGAACGCCCCAAAGTATCTTTTTACGTCCGAATCGGTGACCGAAGGACACCCCGATAAAATTTGTGACCAGATTTCCGACGCGATTCTCGACGCCATTTTTACCGATGACCCCCAGGCGCGCGTAGCGTGTGAATGCGCCGTCACCACAGGTCTTGTGCTCGTGATGGGCGAGATCACCACAAGCGCTTATGTCGATATCAACCAGATCGTGCGCGATGTCGTGCTCGACATTGGCTATACACGCGCCAAATTTGGCTTTGACGGCGACACTTGCGGCGTCATCGTCTCGATCAAAGAGCAATCCGCCGACATCGCACTTGGCGTAGATAAAGCGCTCGAAGCCAAACGCGGCGAGATGAGCGAAGAAGAGATCG
>CAZJBO010000032.1:0-13478 GCA_964544075.1 uncultured Anaerolineae bacterium | reverse complement strand
GCGCGATCTCGGCGCGCTGGCGACCTTTTGGATCAACACCGACGATATGCCCGACGTGCGGCGCGAGAACCCCCACGTCGATAACGGCATCATCACCCCAGACGGCAACATCAACCTGGTCGTCCACAAAGCCGAGGCCGAGCGCTTCCCCTGGCACGGCACAGCGCTCGCGGTACATATCGTGCGGCTGCTCTCGGTCATCATGGGCGCGGGCACAGTCTACTGCACCTACGCGCTGGCAAAAGAGCTGTTCCCCCACCGGGCCGAGGTCGCGCTGAGCGCGGCGGCGCTGGTCGCCTTCATGCCGATGTTCCTGTTCATCAGCGGCTCGGTCAACAACGACAACCTATCAAACCTACTCGCCGGTCTGCTGCTGTTGATGCTCGTGCGTATGGCGAAGCATCCTGAGCGCGTGACCATGCAGAGCTTCGCTGCCGTCGGCGTGACCGGCGGGCTGGGCTTGCTGACCAAATACAGCGTGGGGTTCTTGCTTGCGCTGGCCGGCGTGACCTTCTTCTATGTTTGGTACCGACGGCGCAGCTGGCGGCTCTTTGCCCAGGGCGCGCTGTTGGCGGCCTTCCTGACGATCGTCATCGCGGGCTGGTGGTACGAGCGCAACATCAGTCTCTACGGCGACGTGACCGGGCTTAACGTCTTCGTCGATATCCTGGGCGCACGGCAGGTACCGGCAGACCCGGCGCAGCTCTGGCGCGAGCGCACCGCCTTCCTGCACGCATACTGGGGGCTGTTCGGCGGTATCAATGTAGCGATGGCAAGCTGGACATACCCGGTGTTCAACACAATCGGGCTGCTGGGGCTGGTCGGGCTGGTCGTGTATCTGGCACAGCGTATCCGCACACTCCCCCACCGTTGGGCCGCGCTGCTAGAAGGCGAAAAGGTCTCCGGCATGATGACGCTGGCATGGCCGACGATTGTGTTTATATCATGGGCAAGCTGGGCGTCGGTGACGTGGAGTTCGCAAGGGCGGCTGGTGTTCTCGGCGCTGACCGCGAGCACGGTGTGGCTAACAGTAGGGCTGGCGGCATGGCTGCCGGGGCGACGCATCCGGGCAGGGCTGTTAGGCGCCGCTGTAGCCTTCTTCTTGCTCTGCGCGGTGCTGGCACCCTTCGCATGGATCGCGCCGGCCTATGCCCCGCCGCCCAACTTAAGCGACGCCGCGCGCGCCACGCTCCCGGACGCGCCTCCCACCGACTTTGCCGAGCCGAACAGCGACACGGCAGCGATGCGCCTGTTAAGCTACAAAGTAAATACGGATACGGTGCGACCGGGCGAGCAGATCGAGGTCACATTGTATTGGGAGGTGCGCGCGCCGATGCTGCGAGACTGGAGCGTCTTCGTCCATCTCTCCGACGTCAACGGCGTCCCCGTGGCACAGCGCGACACCTACCCCGGCCTGGGGTTGCTCGCGACAAGCGACCTCGCACCGGGGCGCAGCTTCGCCGACCGCTATGTAATCAGCGTACCGGCGGGTGTTTATGCCCCCGACACACTCACGCTCAATGTCGGCCTCTACGACTACGCAACGTGCCCCGCGTGCGCGCGCATGAATACAATGGACGGCACAGACCAAGCCAGCCTCGGCACAATTGACCTGCTGCCGTCCGCAGACAACCCCCACAACGTCCCCAACCCAACCCGCGTCAACTTCGGCGACATGGCCGCACTGGTCGGCTATACGCTCGATACGCGCCATCCCGCCCCCGGTGACACCGTCACGCTTACCCTCTACTGGCGCGCGCGGCACGAGACGGTCACCGATTACACCGTGTTCGCGCACGTGGTCGGCGCGGATAACCATGTCTGGGCAAACGGCGATGCATGGCCCGCCGGCGGTGCGGCGCCGACCTCAACGTGGGCGCAAGGTGATATTATTGAGGACACACACGCGCTCACTCTCGACCCCACAACACCACCCGGCGTGTATCCCATCGAGATTGGGTTCTATGTACAAGACAAAGCCGGCACCTTCGAGCGTCTAGTAGTCGCGACCGGCGACGCGAACCTAGAGCGCGACTTTGTCTACCTGTGCAAAATAAAAGTGGATGAAGAGGTGAGTGATGCGCAATAAAGCACGACGTGATGACCTCTACGCGGTCCTCTTGCTAAGTGTGCTTTGGGCGCTGTTTTTCTGGCGCGCGCTCACCCCAAACAGCGCCGACCAAGCATCGCTGGCCGAGGGTGACTTCTCGGCCCAGTTCTATGCCTTCAGCGCATATCAAGCCGCGCGGCTGCAAGACGGCGCGCTTCCCTTGTGGAACCCCTACGCCAACGGCGGGCACCCCTTCCTTGCCGATACCCAATCCGCCGTGTTCTACCCACCGCGCCTACTCGCAATCTACTTAAGCCCACTATTCGGCGGCTGGAGCTACGGCGCGCTCCAGTTGGAAGGCATCGCACACTTTTGGCTCAGCAGTGTGTTGATGTACATCTTCATGCGCCGCACAAGCGGGAGCGTCACGGCGGGGCTGGTCGCCGCGCTCACCTTCACCTACAGCGGATACCTCACCGGCTACCCCGTCTTGCAGTTAGCCATACTAGAGGCGGCGGTATGGCTCCCTCTGATCTTGCTCGGCATCTTCCAGGCCACCCGGCAGCCCGATAAGACCGTCGGGCCTTGCATGATGCTGGCAGGCGTGGGGCTGGGCTTGTGCCTGCTGGCGGGACACGCACAAACTGCGCTCTTCGTCGTCTATGTCGCGCTGGCGTACCTGGCATATCGGCTGCATCAAGACAACCCCACCACATGGCGGCGCTTTGCCGGGCGGTTTATCCGTGCGGCTGGCGTGATGGGCGGGATCGGCGCGGGCCTATATGCCGTGCAGCTCGTGCCGGGCTGGGAATATGTGCGTCAAAGCACACGTGCCGGCATGGGCTTTGACGCCAAAGCCGGGGGCTTCCCCATCCAAGATATCGCGCAGTTCCTCGTGCCGGATGTTGTAAGCTACTGGTCACCTCTGTATGTGGGGCTGGCGGGGCTGGCGCTCGCGGGGTTGGCGGTCTGGCGCAGATACCCCGGCGCGCGCTTCTGGGGCGGCGTGACGCTGGCCGCTTTGGGCTTTAGCTTTGGCGGGCGCACCATCATCTACCCGGCAGCCTATACCCTGCTTCCGGGGGTTAGCATGTTCCGGGGGCAAGAGCGCGCCGCTTTCGTGGTTGCCTTTAGCCTATCTGTGCTTGCCGGGCTGGGCACAGCAGCGCTACACACACAAACTCTAAGCCGCCGCGCAGCGCGGCGCTTCCTGACCGTGCTCACCGGTGCGGGGCTGCTCATCTTCGCGTTGACAGCAGCGCTCTTTGTAAGCTGGCTCGGCCCGAACTGGAGCACCGATATCACATCGCTCGGCGCGACGTCTCTCGCCACGGTCACCGCTGTGCTCACCTTGAGCGCGTTCGCTTGGCGTCTGCGCACAAACGATGCAAAGCTCAAATGGTGGCCGGTGCTTCTCATCGCACTGATCGTGTTCGATCTGTTCAGCGTAAACATTGGCCGGAGCTTCGAGCCAGGGCCGGCCAGCGCACGCCCGCAGCTCTCTACGCTGACAGAACAAACGGTGTTCGATGATGAGGCCGGCCCCTTCCGGGTGGACGGACGCGATGGGCTGGGCGGCAATTATGGCACCATGCTGGGCATCGCCGATATCGAGGGCATCAGCCCGCTGCGCCTTGCCCAGCACGACGCGATGCTGCACCTGCCGGAACCGCTGCGCTGGCGATTGATGGGCGTCCGCTATGTGTTCAGCGCGCGGGAGGAGCTGCCTGTGGCGAGCGAGATTATCGCCAACACTTGGGACGGGAAAGAAAACCGCAACATCTATCTACACCGGCTGTCGGAGGCCTACCCGATGGCATGGCTCAGCACAGCACAACCCAGCGACTGGCCGGAACCCTTCGCGCCGCTGAAGAACAGCCGGGTGGAATTTGTCGAATACGCGCCAGAACACATCGCCGTTACGGTCAGAGCGCCCTCCGACGCCTATTTGTTCTTCAGCGAATACGCCTATCCCGGCTGGGAGGCGACGCTCGACAACGCGCCGAGGGATATCTTGACGGCATGGGGCGAGCTGCGCGCGGTATATGTGCCACAGGGCACACATATTATCGAGATGTCCTACCGACCGCTGAGCGTGCGGATAGGCGCATATGTCAGCATGATAACCTTGCTGGCGGTGGCAGTAGTCACGCTGCACACGTGGCTGCGCCGCAAAAGGGGGTTAACGTGAGTGAACGCATCCACGCCATCGTAAGAACGCCCGCCGGGGCGAGCATCCTTATCGGCGTCCTCATTGGGGCCGGGGCCGGTCTGATCGGGTTTAGCCTGGCGACGCTCGGCCCGATCTATACGGTGGGCTTCGCGGCGGGAGGGGCGGCGGGGTTGTGGATGCTGACCGACCTCAACGCGGCGCTATACGGCATGATAGGCGTGATCTGCGTGCTCCCCTTCGGCACCCTGCCCTTCAAGATCGCCATAACCCCCTCACTGCTCGATATAGCGATGGCGGCGGTGCTGCTGGTATACATCTTCCAGTGGATGACCGGGCGGCGCTGGGACTTCGTCACGACTCCGCTGCACCCGCTGATGCTGGCCTTCATCGTGATCGTGGTCTTTAGCTTTGTCGCCGGGCTGCGACACGCTTGGTTTACCTCTAACCTCGTGCGCCAGTTCGCCGAGCTGATCTTGAGCCTGAGCTTTGTCTTCCTCATCGTAGACATCGTGCGCAACACCGCAGACCTTCGACGGCTGGCGCGCACCATCATCATTGCGGGCTTCATGGCGGCCATAATCGGCATCGTGCTCTACGCCATGCCCGATGCGCTCGCAGAGCGCAGCTTGGTCCGGCTGGCGCGCATCGGTTATCCGGATGGCGGTGTCATCCGCTATGTAGAAGACGACCCCGACCTCAACGAACGCGCCATCGGCACCTCGGTTGACCCCAACGTGCTCGGCGGCACGCTGATGATCGTCGCCGCGCTGACCGCACCGCAGATCTTCGCGCGGGAGAGGCTGCTTGGGCCACGCTGGGTGGCGCTGCTCATCCTGGCGGTGATGGTGGCCTGTCTGCTGCTGACCTTCTCGCGCAGCTCTATGATGGCGCTGGCGGCGGCGCTGACCTTCATCGCCCTGATTCGGTATCGCAAGCTGTTGCTCATCCTGCTTCTGGCCGGTATTCTGATTCTGTTCCTACCGGCCACACAAGATTACATCACGCACTTTGGCGCAGGGCTGCAAGGCGAAGACCTGGCGACTCAGATGCGCATTGGTGAATATACCGACGCCTTCCGCGCGATCGGACGTCACCCGATCATCGGTGTAGGCTTCGCCGGTACGCCCGAAATTGACATCTATCTGGGCGTCGCCAGCGTCTATCTATCTATGTTGCAGAACATGGGCATACTGGGTACAGGGGTATTCCTGCTTCTCATGGCGGGGGTGTTCGTATACGCCGCGCGCAATATGGAACAAGTGCGTTCGGTTGATGGGCTAGAGGCGGTATGGCTGGGCCTGCACGCAAGCATTGTGGGCACGCTGGTGAACGGCATCACCGACCACTACTTCTTTAGGCTCGAATTTCATCACGCTTCGACGTTGTTTTGGCTGTTCGTGGCGTTGGCGTTGGCTGCAACACGGATAGGGCACACACAACAGCAAAGCACATAACCGCCTTAACTCTCCGGCAGCGCGCTTGCCTCCAGACACAAACGCATCAACGGCACCTGCTGCATATCTCCGGCTTCATCCTGGAAGCTGATGTAGCCCTGTTCACGCTCGGCGAAGCTGTAGAACATGCCTACGCCGTTCTCGAACTGATCGCGCAATATCGACATGAACGCATCGATATCCTCTTGGTGGGTGATGACCACGAACTTTGCCTTGCCGAGGTGACCGACAAAGTCGTGTTGTGTGCCGTGTTTCTCGATGGCCTCGATGAAAGTACGGGCAGCGAAGCGCATCACCTCATCGGTAGCGACAAAGCCATAGACCTCACTAAACGACTCTAAGTTCTCGATCTGGCCGGTTAGATACTTCCAATCGTCATCGCTATCTCTGATCTCGGCCAGACGTTCCGCCACAAGCGAACGTCCGGGCAGACCGGTGCGCGGGTCTATCAAGGCCTCGCGTGTCGAGCGCTCTATGGAGCGTCGCACGCGCAGACGCAGTTCCTCCAAGTCGAAAGGCTTGGTGATATAATCGTCTGCGCCCAGCTGTAGGCCCGCGACCTTATCGCTGCGGCCATCTCGCTGGGTAAGGAAAGTAATGGGGATATAGCGCGTGCGGGTGGCAGTGCGCAGCGATTTGCATACATCGAAACCGTCCATATCCGGCAGCATCACGTCTAGCAAGATCAGGTGAGGGAGTTTGCGGCGTGCCAAGTCCACACCTTCGGTGCCGGTGAAGGCATTAAAAACTTCGTAGCCCTGCATCTCGAAGTAAGTCGAGAGCATACTATTCAATTCGTTGTCGTCTTCGATAATCAGCAATCGCCCTTCATGCTTACTCGACATGAACAGGTCTCCTGAGATAAGCGATATAAAACCTATGCTCTAAAGTATACCACGCTATTGTCCAACCCCCATGTTTTTTTTGGGCGGATGGCACCAAGAAAAGCCCTTATCACTCAATCACCTTCAGGTCCGATGCATCGGGGCAGTAGAAGTATTCCAACAAGAACTCTGCGACCCAAGCATCCTCGCCTTCCGTGATGTCGGCGCTCTGCACAAGATACCAATCACCCGCCGGGTTGACCCCGACAATCTGCAATTCGGTTCCGGCATCCACGACACCCAAACGCCGGAACTCGGTGCCGGGACCGGCGCGCAGATTCACGTTGGCGGCGGTGGTCGCTTGACAAGCATCGTCCACTGCGTCGGGTGTGGCGCTAGGCGTCTCATGCGGCGCAGCCGGCTGCGTAGCGGTGGGGGTGGCGTCTGGGATGGGGTCGGCAAGGTCGTCTGAACAGCGGAGGTTATCCAAGAGAGGTGCCGCGATCCAGGTCTCGCCGCCGTCATCAAGCGCAACCCGGTACCAGTCTTCGGCGACGTTCACACCAATGATGCGCACTTCGGTATTTATATCAAGGCCGCCGACGCGCGCGAAGCCGGTGCCCGGCCCTGCCCGTAGATTGACGTTCGCATTGGTGACCGCAAGACAGGGGTCATCCTCCGTCGGCTCGGTCGCCTCGGTCGGGGTGGGGGATGCAGGCGGCATGGTCGGTGTGGGAGTAGGGGGTATTTCGGGTGGCGCGGGATAGACATAATCCAGTTCAGGGTAGATGTCTTTGGGGTCGGCATCACCGTTGTAGTAGATCGACGCGACGCGCCAGCACAACGTATCCAGCGTAAAGGAGATACCGGCAGCCTCAGCTTGCGCATATAGCAACGCAAGGGGAATGTCGATCGTCAGGGTGCGGCGGTTGGCGCTCAGCGTGGCCATCACCGGGATGATATCGGTGCCCGGCGCTTCGGGGAAGACACCAAGCCCGACCACCTCGCCCTCGTCTTGCAGGCTCATCGGCGCGATAAAGTCGGCGCCCAAGCCTCCGTACATAGGGTTGGTCGTGCCTTCAATGTAATTCAAACCGGTTGCTGGGTTGCCGTCCAGGTTGAGCATGAGCATCCATTTCTGCTCGGCCTCATCCTTGCTCTTGGCGATGGGCACGCGCATGGCAATATGAAAGCTCAATGTGCGGAAGACCGGCGCGAAGTTCATACCGGCATCGGCCAACGGCACTTCGCGCGGGTCAGTATTGCCGAAGGCATCCATAAGGAGCACGAGCGCGTTCTCGCCATCATCGGGCGCGTCAAAGGTTTGTGTTACCGGCAAGGTGAAGGCCGCGCGGCCTTCTGTCAAGACGGTCTTCAGAGTGTTCGCCACCGCATTGTACTCAACCGCCGCGTTGACCCCGCTCAGGTCGGCGGTGAATGCATCACCGGCCTGAACGTGGAGCGTGACATCTTCCGCACCGGGGCGCTCCTGGAAGGCACATGTGCTGCTCGCAGTGAGGGTAACATCGACGCGGTCCGCACGGAAGAAAACGCGCCAAGTCTCGCCATCAACCGTGAGTGCGCTATCGTCGGAGACAAAGATGGCCGAACCGCTGCCCACGATGGGCACATCGCTCGACATTGCCCGGAACGGCGCGTGTGCATCGCCCAGATCAATCATGGCCGACACCGCATACTGTCCACCGGATGGAGGCACAAGCATAAAGCCACCCTGTGCTCCCTCCGAAGTGCCGGCAGTCGCCGCCACATAGACCATATCGGCACGACGCGCGGCAAGGTCTGACACAGGCAAGGTCTGAGTCATATAGTCATCATACACATCACCGGTCGGCTCAGGCGGGGGCGGCACGGCGGTATCCTCGTCCTGGGCAATAATGGGGACGACGCCCGCTAATACGAGCAATGCAATAGTTACAATCAGACGCCGCATTACAAACGCTCCTTAGGACAGCTCACACCTCTAGGATCGGCGACGCATAGTATAACGCCAGATTCCGTATATACACTATCAAAAGACAACGCTTTACCGACGATGCCGTATAATAAGCGCGGCGGCTCAGCTTCGGGATTGAAAAGGCGCCAGGTCCAAAGGCAGAAGCGGCTGAGTGGTTGCCAAACCAGACCTTTCCGCACGCCGCTTGACCCCATTGTATTAAGCGTTACAATACGCCCCAGTTCCAAAGCAAACCGACAAACATTGTCGTTGAATTTTCTAATACGTTTAAGGAGATCGCAAATGCGCGTATTTATCGCCGGGATGGATGGCTACCTGGGCTGGGCATTGGCACAATACCTGACAGCACGCGGGCACACGGTCGCCGGGGCAGATTTGTTCTTGCGCCGGAAGTGGGTCGAAGAAATGTCAAGCTGGAGCGCAACGCCCATCAGCAGCATGGAGGTACGTCTCAAGGCCTTTGAAGAAACCCACGGCCAAGCGCCCCTCTTCTGGGAGGGCAACTTGGTAGACTATAGTTTTGTAGAACGCATCTTCAAAGAGTTCCAACCTGAAGCCATAGTTCACCTGGGCGAGATGCCCGCCGCGCCTTACTCGATGGTAGACATAGAACATGCTACCTTCACCATGAACAACAATATCATCGGCACGCTCAATATGCTCTTCGCCATGCGCGACATCACGCCCGACGCCCACATGGTCAAGCTGGGCACTATGGGCGAATATGGCACACCCAACGTTGACATCCCCGAAGGCTTCTTCGAGATCGAGTATCGCGGGCGCAAAGACGTGCTCCCCTTCCCGCGTCAAGCCGGCAGCTGGTATCATCAAACCAAAGTCCACGACTCGAACAACGTCTTGTTTGCCTGCAAAATCTGGGGCTTGCGCTCCACCGACATCATGCAAGGCGTAGTCTTCGGCACCCGCATCGACGAGATGGGCGACGACGAGCGCTTGCTAAGCCGCTTCGACTTCGACGAGAGCTTCGGCACCGCCATCAATCGCTTCTGCGCAATGTCGGTCGTCGGTCACCCGCTGACGCCCTTCGGCAAAGGCGACCAGAAACGCGGCTTCCTGCCGATGCGCGACTCGATGCAGTGCCTCACCCTGGCGATCGAAAACCCGCCGGAGAAGGCCGGCGAATATCGGGTGTTCAACCAGTTCGAGGAAGTGTATAACATCAACGAACTGGCAAGCAAAGTGGTCAAGGTCTCCGGCGAACTGGGTATCGAAGGCGCAGAGGTGCGCAACCTCGAAAACCCGCGTATGGAGATGGAAGAGCACTACTATAACCCCGACCACCAACACCTTCTCGACCTGGGATACCAACCCACACACGATATGGAAGCCGAGCTTCGCATCATGCTCACCGACCTGATGAAATATCGCGACCGCATCGAAGCGAAACGCGCCGCACTGATCCCTGAGATTCGCTGGGATGGCACACGGCGCAAGGTTGGCTACATCAAATAGGAACTATAGTGCAGATGCCGGGGCATTGCTCCGGCATCTCCTATCGGCGGGCTTTGTCCCGATAGCTGTGCGCCAGCATGACGAAATAGGCCACAAGCCAGGTCACCGCCACACCCAGGCTCTGAAAGACCCGCTGTGCCAGCACGTAAGTAGCGATCACATCCGAGGGCACGTCGGCTGCCGCCAGCGCGATATACCATCCCGCCTCGACCGTGCCCAGCGCGCCCGGCGCGATGGCGATGACAAAGCCGACTTGCGCGATCGTCACCCCCATAAACGCCGCGAAGAAAGACATCTCCATCCCAACCGCCCGCGCGAACATCCATGCACGCACAACCAAAAGAAGCTGCACGATAGCGGTAAGCGCATACCCCTGCCAGAAGGCCGGCTTACCGATAGCGTGCCATCCTGCCAAAGGCTGCGCCTGTACCGTTCCGCTCGGCCACTTGATGCGCCGGAGCAGAGGCACACGCTGCACCCATCCGGCAGAGCGGGCCAGCCACCCTCCGACACTCCGCACCACACGAAGGACCAAGCGCTTCATGGCGCCGAACAATCGGTCATAATAGATGGCAATCGCCGCCGTGATGACGGCAAAAAAGAACATCGAGAGCACAAAGAACCCCGACAACGACAACACATCAAAGACAAACAAAAGCGCCGGGACCAAAAAGATCAGCATGAAAGAGGCATCGGAAAGCCGGTCTATCAACATCGCCGCCATGCTCCGTGCCATCGGCACCCCCAGCCGGGTCAGCGCGCCTATGCTCACCGCAACCGAGCCGGCAGTCTGGGGAATGATAAAGCTGGTAGCGGTGGACGACGCGCGGTAGAAGTAGTAATCAAACACCGAGGTGACGCGATAACCGGCAATCTGGTCGGTGAAGATACCCCAACGCCAGCTCAGGCAGAACATAAACACGACCGTGACCGCCATGCTCGCCGCGAGCCAAGCAAGATCAGCGCTCGCGACCCTCTCAAGCGCCTCCCTGCCGCCCAGATGGACCAGGAGCGCGAAGATGGCAAGGCCCAACGCGCTCAAAGCTAAGTTTTGCAGATGGGTGCGCCACCCAGAGGGCGATGCAGCAGGCGTTGGGGTCTCGGTTGTCATGATTCGTCTCCGGCTCACTTAGATAAAACGGGCGACTGCTCGGCGTAGTATTAAAATCCCAGGCACATGTAATCAAGCAAAGCGTTCCGGGTGCGCGCGCATCCACTCGATGGTGCGGCGCAACCCTTCATCCAACCCTACCACCGCCTCCCAACCCAAGAGCGCCCGTGCCCGCCGTGTATCGGCCAACCACTCCCGCACATCACCACCGGCACGCATTCGCTCCGCCGTGGTGCGCAGCTCGACCGGACGCCCCACCATATCAATCACACGGCGCGCCAGATCACCGATCGCGATACTGGTGCCCGTGCCCAAGTTGATGGGGCGGCCCAACGCCTCGGCGTCGGCGTCGAAGGCGCACCGCAGCCCGGCCACCATGTCGCCGACAAACATCAGGTCACGCCGAGGAGAGAGCGCGCCCAGCTCGACAAGGGGGCGGCGGAGTGCTTGAGCGATGATGGTAGGCAACACCGCTTGCGCCGACTGTCGGGGGCCATAGGTGTTGAAGGGGCGCACTATCGCGACCGGGAAGCCCTCACCATAATAGTAACTCGTCGCCAAGCCCTCCGCGCCGAGCTTGGCCGCCGCATAGGGTGACCGGGGGCCGGTAGGGTGTTGCTCATCGATGGGGCTGTACTGCGGCGCACCGTATACGGCACAGGTCGAGACAAACACCATGCGTGCCACATCCACCGCACGAGCCGCGCGCAGCACATTTAGGGTACCGTGCATGTTCACGTCGATAGCTTCGGCAGGGTGTCGGTATGAGTATGGCGCGGAGATGATCGCGCCCAGATGGAAGACACCCTCGATCCCTACCATACTCGCGCGCACCGCTGCCGCGTCGCGCAGATCAGCAAAGTGCAGCTCAAGCGCGTCGCGCACCGCCGAGGGCAGCAGCGCCAAGTTGCCCAGATCGCCGGGCAACACGAGAGCGCGCACGTTATATCCTGCCTGCACCAACGCCTCGACCAAGTGGCTGCCGATAAAGCCTGCCGCCCCGGTCACCAAAATATGTTTCGCTGTCATGCACGGTCCTTGTTATGACTACAATGCGCTATAATGGCGCTGCGTTAAAATATTAGGAGGTATAGTATGAGCTTCTGGCAAGAGAAACGATTTGTCATCACCGGCGGGAGCGGCTTCTTAGGCACACACTTGGTTGAGCAAATGCGCGAACGCGGCACACCTGAAGCACATATCTTCGTCCCCCAACACAAAGACTACGACCTAACGCAGCATGACGCCATCTGCAAGCTGCTTGACGACGCCCAACCGGATATCATCATACATTTGGCCGCACGGGTGGGAGGCATCGGCGCAAACCGTGCACACCCCGCCGAGTTTTTCTATGATAACATGGTGATGGGAGTACACCTCTTCCACGAAGCCTGGCGTGCCGGTATCGAGAAGTTTGTATCCATCGGGACCATCTGCGCCTACCCAAAGTTTACCCCGGTACCGTTCCGCGAAGAAAACCTCTGGGACGGCTATCCTGAGGAAACCAACGCGCCATACGGCCTGGCGAAGAAGATGCTGCTTGTACAAGGGCAAGCATACCGGCAGCAATACGGCTTCAATAACATCTACCTCCTACCGGTCAATCTATATGGACCGGGCGACAACTCCGACCCGGCGTCATCGCACGTTATCCCGGCGCTCATCAAGAAGTGCCTCGAAGCCAAAGCGCGCGGCGCGGCTGAGATCGTGGCGTGGGGCACCGGCACCCCCACCCGCGAGTTCCTCTACGTCAAAGACGCCGCCGAGGGCATCTTGCTTGCGACCGAGCGCTACAATGGCAGCGCACCGGTCAACCTGGGTTCGGGCATGGAGATCAGCATCAAAGACTTGGTAGAACTCATCGCCAGGCTCAGCGGCTTCAAAGGCAAGATCACCTGGGATAGCAGCAAGCCCGACGGCCAACCCCGCCGGATGCTAGAGGTGAGCCGGGCCAAAAAACTCTTCGGCTTCTCGGCCCAGACCGATTTCGAGGAAGGGCTAAGAGAGACCATCGAATGGTATCAATCGACGTAACCAGCCGGCCTTTGCACTGCCCAAATACAAACGCGGCACATCTGGCCAGATGTGCCGCGTTTTAGGCACTGATTTGATTAGTGTCGGCACGCCCCAAATGCATCAATAGCCCAGAATCTTCGCCACCTCGCCCGAAGCACGCGCAGTTTGGAACAACACCATGCCGAGCTTGGTCTTTTTGCTCACCAGCACGGCCAACAGAGCGCGTCCGGCAGGATAGACGATCATGGTGCCTTCCTCGCCCTCCATAAGCAAGCGCTCCAGCTGGCCCTGGGAAAGGCGCGCCAGGGTGCGCTCGGCCAAGCCGACCAGCGTCGCCGCCATCGCAGCAACCTGGGGGCTGCTGGTGGGGAGTAGTGGAGAGAGGGGGCTGCTGATGGGGCG
>CAZJBO010000031.1:0-13641 GCA_964544075.1 uncultured Anaerolineae bacterium | reverse complement strand
AAAGGTCCACGTCACATAGTTATACACTTCGTCGGCAGTAACTCCCTCCTGCCATCCGGTGGTATCGCCATCTTTGCTCCACCACACCCCGATCAACCCCATCGCGGCGGCGGTTTGCATAACATCGTAGTTCCGTGCGCCAAAGGGCGCGCGCCAAAGCCGCATCGGGAGGTGCGCGCCAATGGCTGCATCGAGTTCATCCTGGCAGGCCTGCAACTCAGCTTGTATCCCTGCGGCGCTCATTTCGGTAAAGTTCGGGTGAGTGTTTGAATGATTCTGCAAGTCGTGTCCATCCGCAAGCATCTGCCGCACGACTGCCGGGTTGCTGCGGATAAACTCGCCGGTGAGGAAAAAGGTGGCGGTCAGGTTATATTGACGTAAGGTGGCGCGGAAGCCTTCCCAATTATATGCGCTGGTACCCATGTCAAAGGTAAAGGTCATGCGCGGCGGGTCGGAGGTATCGCCGTGGCTCAACTCGCCTGAGGCAATCGCCTCGATCTGCGCAGCGTCGAGCGCCGGCGGGTCGGCGTGATGCCCATCCTGGCTGAAACGCAACAATGCGATCGAGGCGTGCATCCACTCCTCGATCGCCTCGGCGTGCGATTCGCCCAACCATGCGTTGCCCTTCGCCGTAGCAAGGATCGCGGCCTCTGTGGGGTTGCTCGCCATGCCCGCCTCGATGAGCAGACCTATGAAGGGCAAAGGCGCTTGTTCGTGATGTACCGCCGGCAACTCTCGGTAGCGCCAATCTATAATATCGAAGATCGCGCCGGGGCCACGCTCTTGTCCGTAAGCGCGGCCCGGATGGATGCCGCGCAATGGGCTGGCGACGCCCATAGCCGACCAAGCCACGCCGAGATGATCGCTTGTATAGAGTGCCAAGCGATAGCTGGCTTGGTCATCTGCCGTTTCGTAGGGGTCGGGATAGAATAAGCTGTAACCGGCAGCGCTAGCATCGCCGAAGGAATCGGCGTGAAGCATCACGATGAGCGCGCGCCGTCCGGTGCGCAAGCTGGCGTAATAGGCAAACTGGGCGCGGAACATCAAGCTATCATGGTTGTTGACAATGCCGTCTCGGTCGAAGTCGAAGCCATGATATGCATCCTCGAACAACCAACCGTCGTCGTGCACCAACGCCGTCGTCCAACCGTGCGCGCGCAGTACACTGCGCAAGGCACGGGCGCGCTCCAAGTTGGCCCAATGTTCGGTTACATACTCCCCGTCCACGCTTTGAATGGACGCGCCCCGGTCCATGCGCGTGTGCCCGGCGTCGATGATGACGATGTGCCCGGCACGGAATGCTTCGGGCGTGGTTTCGGCGGCATCGACATCGGGACCGACATATTGCCGGTTCACGGCATCGTGCACAACCGCGCCGGCGGCGACGGCATTATAGATATTGCTCACCGCATCACCATCAACGGTGATTATGCGCAGTTCGGGCGCTGTGTCGCAAGCAGCCACGGCATCGGACAAAAGAGTATATCCCTGCTCCGCCAGGGTCTCGCGTACAGCACCCGTCCCCTCAAGTACATGCGCTACCCGTAGGCCGGTATACCCGAAAACATCGAGCATCAGAGACTCCCAGGCCGCAATCTGTGTCTCCAGATCACCTGAGGCGTCGAACACCGGTGCGATCTGGTTCCCGGTGGCGAGCGCCAAACGGAGTGTATCGGGCGCGATGTCGGGATGTGCTAACATCAGAGTGCGCAGATTACGTGCCTGCAAGAAGCCGAAAGTGGCAAGGAGCGCCTCTGGGTCATGTGCTGACGGGAGTTCGAGCAAGAGCCGGGGAGACGTGCAATCAATATCTTCTTGAGCAGTGGTTATATCGATGGGGATAAATCCGATGCACATGATTGCGACAAACAGGAACAAACGTGCTTTCATTGAGGCCTCCGATAAACCATCTGCAAGTGCAGGCGAGGTGAAATTGTAACGCGGGGGAAAAGGTTGTCAACGACCTACAAATCTGCACGGGTAGCCCACGGTTACCAAAAACCCCCGACGGCATTTGTCACATCTCTTCACTGTGCGTTACACTTGGCAACCATGAACGAAACAACACTCCCCAAGCTAGACCTGACCGAAGCAACCCCCTCCGATTACCCTGCCGTAGCGCGCCTCCTTGCCGAGAACTTTACTTACGGCAAGTTCGTATTGGCCCTGGGCAAAGATGTCGAGCGGCGCGCCGCCTTGATCGAAATCTTGTTGCAGAACCGTGCGTTCACGCCGGGGACAATCTATGTAGCACGCTTGCCCGGCCAAACCCAGATCGTGGGCACCATCGTGATAAGGTACGATAACGCATCCGTCGCCCCCGCCGACCGCCGCACGGCCCGCGAAGCGATGACACGCCGCGTGGGACGGCTGCGCGCATGGTGGGCTAACCTGATACTTAAATTGCTGGAAAACCCCAAGCTGCCCCTCGAACACATCTATGCCGATAACATGGTCGTCGAACCTGCATTCCGACGGCAGCGGATCGGGCAAGCCCTCTTCCGGCAGAGCTTCGCGATCGCGCACGCACGCGGCAAGACCGAGGTGCATTCGGACGTCATCTCCAGCAATGCGCAGATTCGCGGCCTTTGCAAACTGTACGGCTGGGAGGTAACCAAGCGGAACTACCTTGCCGCGCCGTTTACACTGCTCTTTTTTGGCTTTGCCGGTATCTATCACATACGGCGGCTCCTGACCGAGCAAGACGATTGAACACAGTAGACCACCTTTACCTCTCCCCACACCTTGACGATGTGGTATTCTCCTGTGGTGGCCTCATCCACCGGCAGTGTGCCGAAGGCGCGCGTGTGCTGGTCGTCACAGCGTTCACCGCAAGCCCCGCACCCGGCCAGCTCTCCAACTTCGACAAAACCCGCCCCCCGGCAGACTGGCAAGCCTGTGCCCGCGCCGAAGACAAAGCCGCGCTAGAAGCTCTCGGCGCAGACTTTATGCACCTGGGCTACCACATCGCCATGCACCGCCAAGATGATACCGGACGCGAGCGCTACCCAGGGGTCGATAAATACGGGCCACTCTGCCCTGCCGATGCCGATCTCGGCATCGCACTACGGACCAAGTTCGAGCACCTCCGGTCGGCACACCCCACGGCGACCCTCTATATCCCCTTGAGCATCGGCGGGCATGTGGACCACGTACAGGTGAACCAAGCCGCGCGGCACTTGGCCGGACCGCTGCGCTTCTATGAAGATTTTCCTTATGTCTTCTTTGGCCGCGTCGGTCCGCCGGCCTTCGCACTGCTGCGCCAGATGGCGCGCATGAGGCTTTGGCGCCCCTTCGACAAGCCCGACGCCAACGCCCACCCTTTCGCATGGCCGCTCATATTCCGGGCATTCCGCACCGCGCCGACGTTGGTAGGCGGCCCAAAGCACGCACATCGGCAACACACCGGCTTCGACTGGCAAGCCGAATGTCACCCCATCGACTTGACGGCCAAAATCCGGGCCACCGCCCACTACAACACACAAATCGATTTACTCTTTGGCGATAAAGAAACTTCCGCACACGCCCTTACTCTGTATGCACACGCGGTAAGCCGGCAACAGGGCACCGACACACCATGCGAACGCCTGTGGTTCGCCGACCGATGATGCACCGGGTAAGACAGCGCGACAACTGCACGCCTGACATTACATCAACACAACCCCATCACGTGCCGGCACGGTAAGGGACGCCGTATCCTTCGACAGCAACAGATGCTCTGGAGCGCCAAACCGCACGACGGAAAGACCGCCGACCGGCAACGTGAGCGCGGCGGGTTCGTGCCCCGCGTTCAGCACAATCAAGGCCTGCACATCATCGAGCGCACGCCGGTATGCGATGATATCGCCCTCGGCCAACACGGTTTCGTAAGTGCCGCGCCGCAGCACCGGGTGCGCGTGTCGCAGCGTGATGGCTGCCCGCATGAACTGCCAAAACGCGCCCTTACGTGCGGTCAGATCATGCCAGGGCATCGCAGCACGACAGCCGGGATCGTTCCCGCCCTCAAACCCCAGCTCATCGCCATAATAGATACAGGGTGCGCCGGGCAACGTCATCTGACAGATGACCGCAAGACGCAGCGCGCCGACGTCGCCGCCGACCATCGTCAGGATGCGCGGGGTGTCGTGGCTGCCTAACAGGTTTAGCTGAGCTTGCACGATCTCCCAATCATAGATGGCGACCATCTCCTCGATGGCCGCCGCAAAGTCTGCTGCGTCGTCGATCGCGTCGATCTCGTATGGGCCATACGAGAGGTCACTCAGCGTGTGACAGCCAAAGAAAGCCAACGCCGGGCGTGCAAAGATATAGTTCATCACCGCGTCGAACTGGTCGCCTTGCAACCAACGCTGCGCGGGTTCCCATATCTCGCCGACGATATAGGCATCGGGGTTAACCGCCTTGACGCGCCGCCGGAACTCTTGCCAGAATGCGTCGTCGTCAATCTCCATCGGCACGTCGAGCCGCCAGCCATCGGCGCCGAACTTGATCCAATATTCGGCAACCTCGAAGAGGAAGGTACGCACGGCGGGCGTATCGGTATTGAATTCGGGCAGGGCGGGCAGGCCGTACCACGCACCGTAATTCGGCGCCTGAGCGTCGGTGTCATAGGCATTGAGCGGCCACTCGTCCACAGTGAACCAGTCAACGTAAGGCGAAGCAGAGCCACACTCTAACAGATGGTTGAACTGGAAGAAGCCTCGGCTGGCGTGGTTAAAAACGCCATCGATCACTACTTTGATCCCACGCGCGTGTGCCGCGTCAAGCAATGTCCGAAAAGCGGCGTCACCGCCGAGGATAGGGTCAACACGCATGTAGTCATGGGTGTGGTAGCGATGGTTTGCAGCAGATTGAAAGATCGGGTTGAGGTAAATGGCGTTGACGCCCAACTCGGCCAAATAGTCGAGATGTTCCGCCACCCCGATCAGATCGCCACCCTTGAAGCCAAAGACAGTCGGGGCGGCATCCCAGTCCTCAAGGTTCGAGGGCTTGGGCAGGGCAGCGCTCTTGGCGAAACGGTCGGGGAAGATTTGGTAAAAAACGGCGTCTTTCACCCATTTGGGCGTGCTGATGGTCATGCAGTAACTCCTTATGCTCCTATTGCGTCAAACAGCATCGGTCCAGCCGTTCAAAAAGATCGGCTGCCCCCAGGCCGAGTGACCATCGGCAGTGGTGAGGGTGATGCGGATAAAGCGTTCGTCCCCGATGGTAAACTCTGCCTCGGTGAGCGTCTCGGCGCCTCCGGTCGGGCGCAGTATCTCGCCAAGATAGCTTTGTCCGGTGAAGGCTACTTGCGCAACCGGCGAGCACTGCACCCGAAGCACATCGCCCTCACGCTGCACGTCGATAAAATCCGGCCCGGTGCTGGCATAGAAGTCGCCGGCACGGATCGCGGTAAGGATGGCGGAGGGGGTGTTCTCTTCGGCGCGCACCATGATCCAGCCACCGCCGCCAAAACCGAAGGAGGCCAAAAAATGTACGTCGTCGGAGGCGAAGCCCCACACACGCAGGCCTTCTTCGAGCAGTGCATCCCAATGAGAAAGCGCATAGGCTTTACCGTTGTGCTTCAAAGAAACGTCGTTATATACTTCAACGCCCAATGCGCCCACGACCGTGGTAAGCGCCTCGTGCCGCTGCCCCGACCAGTACGGATGGGCAAAGATTGGCAGTCCACTATGCGCGTTTACCCAATCGACTGCCTCTTGCAAGGGCAGGTCGGTGCCGAAGTTCTGGTCAACGGTGATGCCGAGCGCAAGCAGATGGTATAAACCAAAGGCAGGGTCTGTACCGTCAATCTCTATGCCTGGGATGACAGAGAAGTCGCTATCGGGGTCGGCCAACCCATCGGTGGGCGTAGCGACGCGGTGGTCGGTGAGGAAGAGCGCCTGGTAACCCAGCTCATCGCGGTAGCGGGCGACGGCCTGCTCAGGAGTATAGCAACCATCCGAGTTGGTGGTATGTGTATGGACGTTGACACGCAGCCAGCGGCCCGGCTTGCGGAAAGTTGTCAGCATAGAGGTTCTCCTATGAATATCGAGATACCGACGAGATAGGGCACATTAACAAGAAGCGTGCGTTTCGGCAAATTTTAGCGCACGCCGTCAGGGGGGTAGGGGTTAAATGCAATGTGTTTGCTGATGCACCGCCAGCTTGACGGAAACACAGGCATGAAATATTTGACGCAGACACGATACAATAGTCTATCGACCGCATTCAACTAGACGCGAGTTATAAACAATGACAAACATGGATACAAAGAACACCCAACACACAGCATACTTAACCTCGCTGCTCGTCGGCGTATACGTTGCCTTGCAACTCATCGCGGACGTGACCGCTATCAAGATCATCGGGATCGGCCCGATCACACTGCCGGCAGGGACCTTCGTCTTTGCCCTCACATTCACCTGGCGCGATATGCTGCACAAGCGTCTCGGCAAGGAGTGGGCAAAGGCGGCCATAGTCACTGCCGCCGTCGGCAATCTACTGATGGTGCTCTACATTACCTTTGCCCTTGCGCTACCACCGGCGGTTTTCTGGGAAGGCCAAGACGCGATGGTGTTAACGCTGGGGGTGGTGTGGCGCATCACGGCAGCGAGCATCATCGCGGAGCTGGTCAGCGAGCTGGTAGACACGGAGGTCTATCACATCCTGGCGGCACGCTTTACCGGGCGTCGGCAATGGGTGCGCGTAGCCGGCTCCAACGCCGTGAGCCTGCCGATCGACAGCTTGGTTTTCGTCACGCTCGCCTTTGCCGGCACCATGCCGGCAGCGATGATGATAAAGGTCATGTTTGGACAGATAGCATTCAAAGCGCTGGTGACTTTGGTCAGCATTCCGGGGATTTATGTCATCGGGGATGCAAAACCGCAGCTAGATGTAAGCGGGGCAGAGATGCAGCAGGTTTAGCGCCAAGCTATGACCGCGTGAGCCGGGGGGCTAGGACTTCCCTACAACTTCGTAGTGCACAACTCCCGGCTCAAATTCGATCAAGAAGTCTTTGTCTTCGGGGTAGTACTTTGCCGCTTCCACTTCATCGCCAGCGAAGCCTTTAATCACATCCATATCTTCCCATAGGGTCATGGTAATGAAATGCGTGACCGTGCCCTCTTTGCGCTCTAGGATATAGACACTGATGTTGCCTGCAACCGATTGATAGTCGGGGATGGCGCGCGCGTTCAAGAACGCGCGGTACGCCGGAGCTTTGCTTGTCGGCACGCGCCCGTGCCACATACGCACGATCATTTTGTCTCCTTCCGGCTTACTCCAGAGGTCGCAGCGCGAGGGACAGGCTTTTAAGTCTGGTATTCGGCGATCTTGCCCAAGAGACTCCGCAGCGAGACCGGCTTGGGGACATAGTCATCGCAGCCTGCCGAAAGGCACTGCTCACGGTCGGTAATCATAGCATAGGCGGTGATGGCGATAATCGGCAAAGTGATACCGGCAGCACGCAAGCGGCGGGTAAGCTCTAGGCCATCCATCCCGCCGCGCAGCTGTATATCGACCAATATCAGGTCGGCGGAATCTTGCGTGATGTGCTGTATGGCCTCCTCAGCACTATCGTAAGACGTAATCTCGTGCTTGCCGATTGCCGCCAAGCGCTCTATCAACCCCACATTTGCAGGGTTATCTTCAACATAAATAAGGCGCATCGAACTTTCCCCGATTATATGTGCTCTAAGTAATACATGGAACGGTAAACGAGAAGGTACAGCCCTTCCCAAGCTCGCTCTCAACCCAAATCTTGCCGTTCTGCATCTCGACCAGACGCTTGCTGATTGTCAATCCCAAGCCCGCGCCGGGGTTGAAAGGCCGGTTAGGGTCATCAATCTGCCCGAATTCCTCGAATATCTTTTGTTGATGCTCCGGCGCAATCCCTATACCGGTATCGGTCACGCTAATTATCAAATGAGTATCATCATGCACAGCCCTGAGAGTAATGCTCCCCTCGTCGGTGAACTTGACCGCATTGCCGATTAGGTTCAACAACACCTGACGCACACGCGAAGGGTCGGCGTAAGCATCGGGCAGATCGTCGGGCACCTCTATGCGCAGCTCGATAGGTTTGTGCCGCAACAAACCCTCTGCCGTATCAACACAGCTCTCGAACACCGGGAGCAAAGCCACCTCGCGGATAAAGAGGTCCAGCTTGCCGGCATCGACCTTTGCCAGGTCCAAAACGTCGTTAATCACGGTGAGCAGCTGCTGCCCACTGTTAAAGATTTGTGCCAAGTCTTGGCGGTAAGCCTCAGGTGGGGGGACATCGCCGTACCCTTCTGGGAAATATAACATGCTCTCGCTGAAGCCTAAGATGGCATTCAGCGGTGTGCGCAGCTCGTGCGACATATCGGCCAAGAACTTCCCACGCAGACGGGTAGCCTCTTCCGCCGCCGCGCGTGCCTCTTCGAGCTGTCGGTTGAGCTTATCGCGGGCGTGCAAGGTGCGTTCGAGTTCGGCACGGTTGGCGCGGAGGATCAGGGTCTGCTGACGAGAAATGCGATAGTTTTCCAATGCCCATTGTGCGATGGAGTATGTCGGACCGGAGAGCAGGAAGACAAGCAATACCGATAGGAACGCCAGGGTGCCCGCGCCTAACTGCACCCACTGAGGTACATTGATAATAGGCGAGATATGCGAGAGCAAGAACACGACTAGACCACCGATGAGAAAGATCATCACCCCGGCGTGCGGAGAAAGCAAACCGCCGGCCAACATGATGAGCAGGGGAAACACAAAGGGGGCCAGCCTCGGCAGCTCGGTGTGTTGCATCGACAACATGATACAAATCACGCACACCATGCCGATAAGATAGCTCCAGACCGCGTATTTATATCGCCCGCGCCGGTCGAAGAAGGCCACATAGCCAGCCGTAACGCCAATGGCGACGATGATGAGAAGCAACGCATGAGAAAGGTGGGCATCTTTGCCAACGACGCAAGAGTAAAGTGCCGCCAACAGCCAAGCCATCACGAAGGCAATGCCAAACGTGCCGCGCCACAGCCACCCTAGCTGATCTTCGTGAATGTTCTGTATCAAATTATTATCAGAAGTCATTATTGCCCCGGCAAATAAACTCGACACTATGGCAAGGGTATAAAAATCTGTATCTGTTCACCTTGCTCTCTGTGGGGGCTTTGAGCCATCCCCCTAAACAAGGATAGAACAAAAAGCATCTCTATGCCAGTATAGTTTGCGGTTTCTCACACCTTTATATCCTTTTTCTCACACAATTACCCGCCCCCATACACCACTCGACTATATGCGGCGCCCCTCCCACAAAAAAGGGCCAGGCAAAAGCCTGACCCTCTACACCTCTCGACATAAACACATGCTCAGCTGCCGAGCAACTTAGTCTGCAACCCGCGCAACCGCAAGATGATCTTCTGACGGAAGGTTGGGTCTTTGATCTTCTCCAAGCCAATCTGATAAGTCGCCAGACCCTCTTGACGCATCCCTTGCTTGAACTGCATGTCGCCCAATGCCATCAGGGTGCGGCCATAAAGCTCGTCTTTGCCCATCTCCTCCCAGGCGTCGGCAGCCTGCCGATAGCAGGTTGTCGCCTGTTCTACATCATCCAACGAGGCATAGAGGTCGCCCAAGTTGCCCACAACCTGCATCTCGCGCTCACGGTCGCCGACCGCGTGGAAGTTCTCGCGCGCGCGGTTCAAGTTTTTCAACGCTTCTTCGTGCAAGCCCTGCTTGATGTAGATCACGCCGAGGTTATTTAGCATCTCGCCGGCCATGAGGATGTCGTCGGCGTCGGCATAGGCTTGCCTTGCTCTGGCAAAAATTTCGGCGGCCTCGGGGTAAGCTCCCTCGCGGAAAAGCTGGAGGCCCTGTTCTTTGAGTTCTTCTGCCCTATCCACGGCATTACCTCAATTAGTAGGTGATGTTCAAAATACCCTCGGCAATATTGCGCAGCTCCTCGACCGACATCTCGCTCAGGCGCATCGCTAGCTTCAGGTAAGATTGATTCATCGGCTGCACAATAAAATGGCGCATGTCGGGCGGCATCTTCTTGAAGTGTTCGAAGTCCTCCCCCAACTCTAGGGATACCCCGACGCGGCTGGTCTGCTCCAAGAAGTAGCTCAACGTTACGTTGGTTGCCGACGATATCGACAACAAGACAGGCAAGGGTATCGGCACCTGCCCAAATTCATACTGCATCAGCTCTTCTTCCGGTACACCGATGCGCTTCGCCAAATCCTCCAGAGAAAGCCGCGCTTCCTTGCGCGCCCGGCGTAAGAGCGCCCCAATGATACGGTTGCGCAACACTATAAAGTCGGCGCGTGGCACTTGGCGTGCCTCCTCGGTCGCCTCAAAGGTCTCAACGCCCCAAAAGTGGCTAACCGGCACATCCAACATATAGGCCAACATTTCGATCTGAGGTAGAGAAGGTGATGCCTCGCCATATTCCCATTTAACGTAGATCTCCGGTGTAACTTCCATTGCCGCCGCACACTCGGCTACGGTTTTTCCGCTCACCTGGCGCGTATCGCGAAGCAGTACACCCAGAATGCGCCGCCGCAGCATATAGACCGATTCAAAATCGGTCTGTGCCATAGTTGGCTCAGGTTCGGTTTTTCTGCGCTTGCGCATCCGTGCGGCCAAGTCGCCAAAACTTCTATCACCGCCCATTAAATGCCTCCATCATGACCGCGAATTTTTGGGGGGTCAGCCGGGAGCTTCTGTCTATTATAAAGCGCTAGACCAAAGCGCACAAACCGGGGAACCGGTAGAGAAGCGAAGACACAGCGCATATACACTTGGCAAAGTGCTACAATAGCTTATGTACAGCACTAGGGCACAAGGAGCACAAGAAAGAAACTATGTTATCAAGACGCGGGTTCCTGAGATTAGGGGGCAAACTGGGGGCGCTTGGGCTTATCGAGACAAGCGCACCGGGTTGGCTGCGGCACCTCGCAACGGGGGCAGCGTCTATCGCGGTGCCACCTTCGCTCATGCTGCACAGCAAGGATTGGTGGCTGTTGCCGGAGCTGCTGGAGGCGCTCGACGCCGCCGGCTACCGAGGCATCACATACCTCGACTTGATCGCAGCGCTCTTTGACGGTGCGCCGCTGCCGGAGAAGCCGGTCATCATATCGATTGATGATCTTGGGATGCTCCGGGGACGGGCTTTCGACTACTTCGAGGGCATGTATAGAGCAGCACACGAAGCACGGTTCCCGGTTGTTTTTGGCATCATCACGCGGTCTATCTGGACGCAAGTTGAGAGTCGCTGGGATGCGGTCGCGGGCTGGGCCGAGGGCGGCATGGTAGAGCTTGCCACACACACCGACATGCATGTCTCTCTAGACCGTGCCGACTTCACGGCAGACGATTACGACAAAGAGATCGGTCTATCTGCAAACATCATCCGAGAGCGTACCGGGCAAGAGGTGCGGACCCTGATCCTCCCCGGCGGACGGGGATATACCCCGGCGACCGGCGAGATTCAACCGCCCATCATCGCCGCCTGCCAAAGAGCCGGAATCTCCCTGGTCGCCGGGCTGCCCGGTGGACGTGCCCCCCTAGACACGCACGCCGTGCTGCCGGACGATGTATTTCTGGTAGGGCGCACCCCACCGGGGCTGCCGGGCCAAGAGTCGGTCGTGGGCGCGATGTTCGAGGTCGAGCATTGGTAGATACCCGCCCCCACGCCAGCACCGCTTGCCATCCCATGCCATTATGCGCTACAGTCTCGGCGCACAAACATTTTATGCAAGAGAAAATACACACCATGAGCATAAGCATTATAGGACTCGGCCCCGGCGACCCCGGCGCGCTCACCCGGCGCGCATGGGAGGCCCTCAGCGCCGCCAAAGAAGTTTATCTGCGCACCAAACACCACCCCACCATCTCTGCCCTGCCCACCAACCCCACCTACCACAGCTTTGATACACTATACGAAGAAGCCGAAGACTTCGCCGCCCTATACAAGGATATCGCCGCGCGCATCCTAACGCTGGGCAAACGCCCCGAAGGTGTAGTCTACGCAGTGCCCGGACACCCACTGGTCGGCGAAGCCACCGTGACGCACATCATCGAGCGCGCCCGCAGCGCCGGCATCCCCGTAGAGATCATTGAAGGCCTCAGCTTCATCGCGCCGACCCTCACCGCGCTCGAACTGGACGGGCTGGGCAACTTGCAAATCCTGGACGCGGTCGAGGTCGCCGCCATGTACCATCCCCCCATCAACCCCGACGCACCCGCCCTGCTCGCCCAGCTCTACAGCCAACAAGTTGCATCCGATGTCAAGCTCGTGCTGATGAACCAATACCCCGAAGATCACCCGGTCGCGCTGGTACACGGGGCCGGGACAGACAGCGCACGGGTCGAGCGAATGCCACTATACGAAATCGACCGTAGCCCCCATCTCGCCCACCTGACCACACTCTACATCACACCGCGCACAGTGCCCGGCAGCTTCGCGGCCTTCCAAGAGACCATCGCACACTTGCGCGCACCGGGGGGCTGCCCCTGGGATGCCAAACAAACACACCAAAGCCTCCGACGCACCCTGCTGGAAGAAACTTACGAGGTGTTGGAAGCGCTGGACACCAACGACCCCGACGCAATGAGGGAAGAGTTCGGCGATCTGCTCCTACAGATCGTATTGCACAGCCAGATCGCGGTAGACGAGGGCGAATGGCAGATGGCGGATGTGATCGCCGACATCAACGCAAAAATCATCCGGCGGCACCCCCACGTATGGGGCAGCCGCACAGTCAACGGCACAGGCCAGGTGATGGCAAACTGGGAGGCGATCAAAAAGAAGGAGCGCCAAGATAACGGCCAAGAGGACGTCTCGCTGCTAAACGGCGTGCCAAAGGCCATGCCCGCCCTCTACCAAGCCTTCCGCTATCAAGAACGCGCCGCACGTGTCGGCTTCGACTGGGATGACATCAAGCCTGTGATCGAGAAAGTGCACGAAGAATTCGCCGAGGCACAAAACGCCGACTCGCCCGAAGCGCTAGAAGCCGAAGTCGGCGATCTGTTCTTCGCGCTGGTGAACTGGTCACGCTGGCTAAACATCCCACCAGAGTCGGCGCTGCGCGAGGCAAACGCGCGTTTCTATCGCCGCTTCACCCACATCGAGCGGGCAGCCGCCGCGCAAGGGCGTGATATCAAGGATATGTCACCGGACGAGATGGACGTCCTGTGGGAAGAAGCAAAAGCAGCGCAGAGAGAAGAAGAAACCTTACCACAGAGCCAGGACACAGAGATAAAGGACTAAACTCCGCCCTTCCTCCGTGCTCTCGTATCTACTCACCTACGGAGGTTTTTCTTTTCTCTGTTCCCAATTCGCGTCATCTGCATTATTCGAGGTTTATTTTTCTTAGCCGGCAAAATCCAGAGCGTTCATCAAGGTCACCAGGAGAACTCAATTGCGCACAATAAGATTTTACCTCGGCCTATTTATCACGCTCGGCGCTATCGCGGGGGTACCCGCTCCCATCGCACACGCACAAGAAGATTTGCCCCGCTTTGAAGAAACCGCCTGCACGTTTAACACAGCAATAGACGCCAGGTGCGGCTACCTGACCGTACCCGAAGACCACAACATACCCAAAGGCCCGACCATCCGCCTATCGGTCGCGATCTTCAGCAGCACAAGCAAGAACCCCGCACCAGACCCCGTGA
>CAZJBO010000030.1:0-14341 GCA_964544075.1 uncultured Anaerolineae bacterium | reverse complement strand
TGATGCTGTAATCTTCGTGTAATCCCGTGTCAACCGACCACCATAGGCGTACGCGCAGTGCCTCGCCCTCGTGCCGGACCAATAGGCTCGGTGATGGCGTGTCCAACAGCTCCATACCGTGGAAGCGCAGCCCGTTTGCAAAGCGTCGTCCTTCGGCGTCGGGCGGGCCTTCGTATAGTCGGGTAAAGAACTCAGGCGGCCCAACAAAGACGCTCTCTACCCGGCCATCCTGCACGGCTTGCAACAGGGTCGAGTCTTCATGCGTCACGTGTGTAACATACCAGACACGTCGGCAGCCTGCCGGGTCGGTGGCGAACTGTAGCCCGCCGGGGAAGTATACGCGGCCAAAGTAATCCCATTCCTCCGGCTGTGGGCAGCTGTCACAGTTTGGGTCGCGCAGCACCACATCGCCGGGTTGCCAGTGTGCGGCGAGCCAAGCAAAGCTGGTGTCGCGCGGCTTGCCCGGCGGTGCCGGTAGGAACATCACCGCCATCAGCAGCCCCACCCCCATCATCCGCGCGGGGCGGGGTAGTGATGCTATCCCCCATCCCACCCATAGTGCTATGCCGGGGATCGCCCACCAGAAGTAGCGCGCTTCGCCATAGCGGAAGATGCCGATGAAGGGTTGTATGAAGTACAGCAGAACCGGCGCAAGCACCCACAGCGCTACGGCAATCGCTTGCCCACCGGCCCGGCGGCGGTGTGTGTATACGATCGCGCCGGTTGCGCCCGCCAATAACACCAGCCACACGATAACGGCCCCGCCGGTGTAGATGGTGAAAAGCCGCCCGATGGTCTCTGGCAGCGGGGGCAGCGTCTGGTCACTGATCGCCGCGATGTGGTTCCCCGCAAGCCGTGCTTTGTTGACAATCTCCGGTAGTGCGAGCAAGCTCGCTATGAGGCCCGGACGCCACCATTGCCACAGTGTGGCACGGTATACTGCCAATGTATATATGCCCAGCAGTGCAAACACCACAAGGCTTGTCGGCTGTATATAGAACAGCGCGGCCATGCTCAGCGCCAGAGGCAGCGCACGCCGCCATGTGGGACGCGCGAAGTAGCGCAGTGTCAACCAGAGGGTCGGCGGTGTCAACGCCAGCAGGAAGGCATAGCCGCGCACTATGATGCTGAGCGTGATGCTGTAGTTCAGCGCTGCGTAAGCCAACGCCGCCATGCACCCGGCGCGCGGTCCCCAGAGCCGGCGCGCTGCGCGATGTAGGCAAAGCGTGCTTGGCAGGTAGGCGTAGAGCGCGAGCAGACGAAGCACCGTCGGGTGGATGCCTACCAGTGTTTGCCATGCGCCCAGGCTGAGGAAGTATAGAGGTGACCAGTCGTGCGGTGTCCATGCCAAGATTTGGCGTGGCGTCCCGAAGGTCTGCCAGATCGCCCAGGTCTCGTCCCAGTGCACCTGGACTTTGTTTAATTGCAGTGCGCGGCTGAGCGCTATGAACAGCAAAAGCGCTGTGAGCGTGGCTAGCTCCCCGGTGCGGCGTGGTTTCGTATTCATACCTGACCCCGTTTCATAGTCAACGTGCCTGCTTGAGAAGTGTAGCGTGTCTTCGGCAAGGCACAAAAACACGTTATGATATTCTTGCTCAGGCAAGCAAGGAGTATGATGATATGAACGCGCGCGTCATTCTCAAAAGCACGGCATGGGGTCTTGTCGCGCTGTTGCTCGCCGTTTCCGTCGGCGCTGCCGCGCAAGAGGATATCATCACCGCCGGTGAGACCGTCGCCGGCACCATCAACGACGATAACTACTTCGATATCTGGCGCTACATCTCGGAGGGTGGCGAGAGTATCACGGTTGAGGTCGAGGCCACCAGCGGAGACCTCGACGCAGCGCTTGCCATCTTCACCAACGCGCTTGACGTCTTCGGCATGAGTGAAGACATCAACGCCGCCGGTGGTAACTATAATGCCGGCGTAAGAGACCTCCACATCCCCCATGCCGATACAGTCCTTATCTTCGTCTCGCGTTTTGATGGCGAGGATGGCACTTCCTCCGGCGATTATCACTTGCGCCTCACCCGCCGTGTCGATGTCGCCACGGAACAGGCCGATGGTCCGGAGCGTTTGCATCTAGATGCAGATGCGATACAGACCGGTCCAGAAGCGGCTTGGAATCATCTGATGAAACGCGCGGTTGTCCCAAAGTGGCACGGTAGGATGGGCATCAACCGGCCCGAAGGCTTGTATCTCGAAGGGAGCGAGGATGATGATAGCTTCCTATTGTTTAAAAAACTGCAGGCAGATTACAAGGCCGCCGATGTCATCATCCATGCCAGCCTCACATGGCGGGGTGCGAGCGATACGTTGGCCTGTGGGCTGATCTTCCGCACGCAAGGCGACTATGAAGCGTATGGTGTGTTCTTGGGGCGGGGCGGCTGGATTGATCTTGGGTTCTTCCGGGCGGGTGAGGGTGAGGAGACGAAGTGGGAATCTCTCGGCCTGTGGGATGTCGCCGAGCTGCATACCCGTGACCGCAGCACAAACAATTTACTGGTCACCGCAGTGGGCGACGAGTTTAATGTCTTTGTCAACTATGTGCTTGTCGCCACCGCTGCCGATGACCATATCGCCGAAGCCGGTGAATTCTACGTCGCGATGCTTAAGGGCCAGAGCGAACAGGTGCGCTGTGAGTTCGATGACTATTGGGCGATATCGATCTATCCGTGAAGTCAGCCTCGGCCTTCCTCTGCGTTCCCCTCGGCATATTGCGTTGCCGCCGCCACGAATGAACGGAACAAGGGGTGTGGGCGGTTGGGCCGGCTTTGGAACTCTGGGTGGAACTGGCAGCCCAACATAAACGGATGGTCGCGCAGCTCGGCAATCTCTACCAACTTGCCGTCGGGCGAGATGCCGCTAAATTGCATTCCGCCGGATTCGAACAGTTCGCGGTAAGCGTTGTTGAATTCCCAGCGGTGCCGGTGGCGTTCGTCGATAGAGGTTGTGGTCGGCCCGTAGGCCTCGGCTGCGCGCGTGCCCGCCACGAGCACGCAGGGATATACCCCCAGCCGCATTGTGCCGCCCATGTCGCGTACTTGGCGCTGTTCTACCATCAGGTCGATGACCGGGTGTGGGGTGGATTGTTCAAACTCGGTGCTGTTTACCGCGTCGGTTTCGAGCAGCGCGCGCCCAAACTCGATGCACATCACCTGCATCCCCAGGCAAAGCCCCAGGTAGGGCACCTTGTTTACACGCGCCCAGTGCGCTGCTTTGATTTTGCCCTCCACGCCTCGGTATCCAAAGCCGCCCGGTACCACGATCCCTGAGACGCCTTCTAATACATCCCATCCGCGCCCTTTCTCTAGGTCGCCGGAATAGACCCAGGCGATCTCAACTTCGCGGTTGTTCTCGACGCCCGCATGGTAGAGCGCTTCTTTTACGCTCATGTATGCGTCGTGCAGCTCGACGTACTTGCCCACGATTGCTACGCGCAGCTTGGGTTTGGGCCGACGCATTTCGGCGATCAGGTCGCGCCACAGGTCCATCTTGGGCAGGTTTGTCGTCTGGCCCTGGATGTGCAGCCGGCGGATGATGTACATATCCAGCCCGGCGTCTTGCAGGGTGAGTGGGATTTCGTATAGTAGTGAGGTGGTTTCCATCGGGATGACCGCTTCGCGGTCTACGTCGCAGAAGCGCGCGATCTTATCGCAAAGCTCGGTGCTGACCGGATAGTCGGCCCGCGCGACGATCACTTGAGGGTGTATGCCGATGCCGCGCAGCTCGCGCACGCTGTGTTGGGTGGGTTTGGTCTTTAGCTCGTCGGTTGCGCCGATGTGGGGCATGAAGGTCACATGGACGAATAGGGTTTCGCTTGCCCCCAGCTCGCTGCGCATCTGGCGCAGTGCTTCGAGGAAGGGCAGGCTCTCGATGTCGCCGATGGTGCCGCCTATCTCTACGATGACGACATCGGCGCCGCTTTCCTCGCCCACAAGCCGGATGCGCCGTTTGATCTCGTTGGTGATGTGTGGGATCACCTGAATCGTGCCGCCGAGGAAGTCGCCGCGTCGCTCGCGGCTGATGACTTCGGCATAGACCTGTCCGGTGGTGACGTTGCAGGCGCGCGTCAAGTTTTCGTCGATGAAGCGTTCGTAGTGGCCCAGGTCGAGGTCGGTTTCTGCGCCGTCTACTGTGACGAACACTTCGCCATGCTGAAAGGGCGACATGGTGCCGGGGTCTACGTTGATATAGGGGTCGAGCTTTTGGATCGAGACCTTGAGGCCGCGTGCTTTGAGGGTGCGCCCTATCGCCGCCGCTGTGACGCCTTTGCCTACCGAACTGACCACGCCTCCGGTACAAAAGATATACTTCGGCATTTCTCTATGCATCCTTTGTGTTCTCTAGTTCTCAAACGCAGCGGCGGGGAAGCAGGCCCCATAGGGCGTCTTCTCCGCCGATTGTATTTAACTATGTGATTCGCTTATGAAATATAAGCTACGGTTAGACGAGTTTTTCCAGGTCGTCGGCAGCGCGGCGCATATCTAAGAAGATCAGACCGAGTTTTGCTTTGTCGCGGATGAGCGAGGTAAGCACGGCTTCTTCTCCAACCGACATCAAAATGACAAAGCCATTGTCGCCACGGATATAAACCTGATCTAACATACCGCGCCCAAGCTCGCTTGCAATGCGCTCGCCCAGGGAAAGCATGGCTGCCGACATCGCCGATACACGGTCTTCCTCAATGCCGGCTGGCATGGACGAAGCCATAATCAAACCGTCTACGCTGACCACAGCCGAGGCCTCAATGTCCGGCGTTCCAGCCTGCAAATCGCGTAAGCGATCCACCATAAGCTCGGTTCGCGATTTTGCCATAAGTGATGCTCCTTTCAACCGTCGCTGTACCGGTGTGGAGTGATTAACCGGTGACTTGTAACCTCAAGACAAATGATGCAAAAAGGACTTCTGCATAATAGCATGGGGCTGTAGCAAAGTCAAACACCCTGCCGCTATTATTGTCTCAATTTTAGCCCTTAGGCTATAATCCGCAAATCTATTCGGCAAGAAGAACCTTTATTGCTGCGTGATGCCGTATAGTAGTTATGAAAATCCCTTTAAGAGGAGTATCCCCAATATGCCGTCTGTCAGCAATATCGTGCAGCGCATCACCGCCAATGTCAGCACCGTCATCATCGGCAAGCAATACGAGATTCAATTGACCATCATAGGGTTGCTTTGCCGGGGGCATATCCTCATCGAAGACGTGCCAGGCACCGGCAAGACCATGATGGCGAAGGCGCTTGCCCGCTCGATGGATTGTCGTTTTAGCCGCATCCAGTTCACACCCGATATGCTCCCCTCCGATGTGACCGGGGCGACCATCTACAACCAGGCCGCCGGCAAGTTCGAGTTCCGGCCTGGCCCGCTCATGGCACAGATCGTGCTCACCGACGAGATCAACCGCGCTACCCCCAAAACCCAATCTGCTCTCTTGGAGGCGATGGAAGAGCAACAGATCACGGTGGACGGCGTCAGCTATGCTACCCCACAACCCTTTCTTGTGCTCGCCACCCAAAACCCCATTGAATACGAGGGGACCTTTCCCCTGCCCGAAGCGCAGCTGGACCGCTTCCTTTTGCGCATTCGGTTGGGCTATCCCAATCCCTCAGACGAGGTCGATATCCTTGATGCACAGCAATATACCCATCCCCTGGAAAGCATCGCCCAGGTGGTAAGCGTTGCCGAGCTGATGAAGGCGCAGCAAGATATTAAGAACGTCATGGTTGCGCCTGAGCTAAAACGCTATATCGTGGAGATGGTCAACGCCACACGCCGTCACCCCGATGTATACCTCGGTGCGTCGCCGCGCGGCACGCTTGCACTACGGCGCTGTGCCCAGGCGCACGCCGCGATGTTGGGCCGCGACTTCGTGACGCCCGACGATGTGAAGGCTTTGGCCGAGGTCGTCTTGGCCCACCGCATCATCGTCAACCCCGATGCCCGCATCCGTGATATCAGCGCGGCGTCTATCGTTAGAGGGCTGCTCAACGCGCTGCCTGTGCCCGGCGCCAGCGTAGGCGCGCGCTGACATGCCGGCACGCTGAGCTGATGCCCACCCGACGCTTTACCCTCTACCTGATATTGGTCGCAGCGGTCGTGCTCGGCATCTTGCAGGGAGAGCCGTTATTCTTTACCCTTGCATACTTCGCCCTGGGCACGCTGGTTATCGCGCTCCTGTGGGCTTGGGGAGGGTTGAGAGGCCTCCAGATGATACGGCGCACCGAGGCACGGCGCGGACAGGTGGGGCGCACCTTGCGTGAGACCTTTGTCATGAAGAACCCCACCTTGCTGCCCCGGCTCTGGTTGGAGGTACGCGATCAATCGACTCTGCCGGGGCACCGGGCCGGTCGCGTGTTGTTCAGCGTGCCGGCGCGCGGCGCGCAGAGCTGGCAGGTGCGCACGCATTGCACCCGGCGCGGCTATTATCGGCTGGGTCCGGCGACTCTGGTCAGCGGCGACCCCTTCGGCTTCTTCGAAGTCAAGCGCGACGTACCCTTTAGCTCTGATATCCTCATATATCCCGAAACCGTGCCCATACATAACTTTAGCCCGCCGTCCGGCTATCTGCCCGGCGGTGAGGCGGTGCAGCAGCACACCCATAACATCACGCCGAGCGCTGCCGGTATCCGTGATTATGTGACCGGCGACAGCTTGCGCCGCATCCATTGGCTGTCGAGCGCACGGCGGGGCCGCCTGACCGTGAAAGAATTCGATATGGACCCGCTCGCGGATTTCTGGATTGCGCTCGATAACCACGGGGCCGTCCATGTGCCCGGCGATGGCTATCACCCGGCGACCTCAACCGAGGAGTGCGGGGTGTCGATTGCGGCATCTTTGGCCGAACACTTCTTGCAGAAGCAGCGCGCGGTGGGCTTGGTGACCTATGCACCGAGGCGTTGTTGGCTCCCGGCTGACCGTGGTCCGCGTCAGCGGCACAAGGTGTTGGAGCTTTTGGCGGTGACGCAAGCGACGGGCGCGGTCTCGCTTGGCGATATGTTGAAGCTGGAGGGGGAGCGCTTCGCGCGGACGACCACGCTTGTGGTTATAACGCCATCGGTGGAAACGGCGTGGTTGAGCGCGCTGCAATGGTTGAAGCTGCGGCGGGTGCGTGTGTTGGTGGTCCACATCGACCCGGCGAGCTTTGGTGGTGCGGCGGGCGCACGCGAGGTGTCCAGGGCGTTGGGTATGGCGAACGTGCCGGTCTATCCGGTGCGGCAAGGGGATAATTTGAGTAAGGCGCTAAGCCGGGGTGTGGGGAATGGGTGATAGCCTCCTTATGCATCTTCGTGCGGCTTGTGTGGCTCATCAATGCACGGCCCCAAGCGATACTCGCCCGGCGTGACCGGCATATCATCACCGACACACTCACCCTGCAGCGCCGACATCTGTTCCGCGACCGCCGCCAATTCCTCCTCCGACATCTTCTCGAAGAACGCTGCCGAATGTGGCCCCATCATCTTGCGGATCATCTCTAGCTCGCTTTCCGGTATGCCACTGATGGGCGAAGTGTTCTGTGAGAACCAGCTTTTGAAGTAGCGCATCCCCGCCAGGTTCGGCAGCGGCATAAGCGCGCTCTTATCCACACCGGTAGGCACCTCTTCGTCCGAGCGCACCAGCAACATACTCCCCACCATGACCGCCGCACCTGCCCACTGCACCGGCGAGAGCCGGTCGCCCAAGAAGATCAACGCTGCCCCCAGCGCAACCGCAATCTCGGCGATGCCGAGCAAGATAGTTTGCAGACCGCCCAGGTTCTTGACGCCGGTGAACATCAGCAGGCGCGAGAGCGCTGTGGTGATCGCCAGCGCAACGATTGCAGCCGAACTCTCCAGCGAAGGCATGACCAACGGCATATCGAAGGGGATCACGACGGCGCGTGCCACCGCTACCACAACTGCCATCGTTGTTAACACATAGAGGGTAAAGGTTTGCGGCGGCATCTCGTAGAGCACACGTTGGCCCATAATCACATGCCCGGCAAACAAGACTGCATTGCCGACCATGAAGCCTACGCCCAGCCAATCGATGGAGGTGGCTTCGGGCGCGGTGAGCAGCAAGACTGCGCCGCACGCCATCGCCACGCGCAGCTTGGTGCGCAAGCTCATCTTGGTGCCGCCTAAGCGTGAGATGATTACGACGAAGATTAGATAAGTGCCGTTAAGTAGTTGCGCGACCGAGGCATCAAGGCGCGCCAGCCCCGCGTAATAGAAGATTGAGCCGATGCCGTTGACCAGCCCAACCATCACGCAGCCCAGCAAGCCGGCGGTAAAGATGTATACATACTTACGCCAACACAGCAGATACCCTGCCCACAGGATGCCTACCGCGATGATCGTGCGCGTGGCTGCTACCATGAGCGGGTCGGTGCCGGAGTTTGTGGCCAGCTTGCCAAAGATGGGGGCAGCACCTAAGAAGAAAGGCGATAGCAGCGCGGCGATCATCGCACGCCGCCGCGTGTCTTGCTTGCCCAGCCAGATACCAATAAAGGCAAACCTTGTGGCTTCGCCACGGTTACAAATCGTCTTCATGATTTGGCCCTCAAGGGCGTTTTAAACGTGCTTTGTTGTGTTGCAGACCTTTGGGAGGTGGATGAAGAAGGTGCTGCCGGGGAGAGCTTCTTCGTCGCGTGCTTCGCTCTCTACCCATATTTTGCCGCCGTGTTGTTCGATCACGGCTTTAGAGATCGCCAGACCCACGCCCAGCCCGCCGCCCCGGAAGGCGGTTTTGCTGGTCGAGTGTAACTGTGTGTCATCGGCTGTGTAGAAACGGTCGAAGATTTGCGCTTGGTCCGCCGGGTCGATGCCGATGCCGCTGTCGCGTATGGCGACTTGTACTTGGTCGCCCATGTCCTCCACCTCGACCGTCACGGTGCCGCCATCCGGGGTGTATTTGATGGCGTTGCTCAAGATGCTCGCGATTGTCGAGACCAGCAATGTGCCGTCGGCGTGGAGCTTGATGTACTCGTCCGTATGCAGATACTCCAGCGTAATCGAGCGCTGTTGGCAGGCTTCCCTATACTTGCCGAGCGCCTTTTCGATCACATCTTCTAGGGTCGTCGGCCCCAAGCTCAGCTCGACGCGCCCGGCGGTAAAGCGTGAGATCATCACCAGCTCAGAGACCACCGCTGCCATCCGTTCTATGCTCTGCACCAGCCCGCTGACCATGCTCGCTACGTCGGGATAGTCTTCGGCGATCTGTTGTAACGCACCTGCCGCCTGTAACAGCTGGGCATAGCCCTGTATCACGGTGAGCGGAGTGCGCAGCTCGTGTGCGGTGAGCTGAATAAACTTTTCTTTTGTTTTGTCGAGCCGACGCAGGTCTTCGTTGGCTTGTTCCAGCTCGCGGATTTTGCTTTCGAGGCGGCCCACCAGCTCCTGGTGATAGGCGGTGCTGACTTCTTGTGCAACCTCGGCTGTGACGGTCTCTTGCTTGCCGTCGAGAAAGCCCGCTACCTGGGTGGGCAATAGGTCGATGTCGATAGGTTTGGTTAGGTAGCCGGTGGCACCGGCTACCAGGGCCTTCTCGCGCTCTCCGGCGTGGCTCTGGGCGGTCAGCGCCACGATGGGGGTGTCGCTCAGGGCAGAGGCCGCGCGCAGCCGAGTCGTGACCTCACGTCCGCTCAAGTCGGGTAGGTTGATGTCCATTAGGATCAGGTCTGGCTTAGCTTGCAAGGCAAGGTCGATACCCTCGATGCCGCGTGAGGCAACCAATACCTCGTAGCCGGCAAATTGCAAGGCTCTCTGGACCAGTCTTTGGCTGCCTGGGTCGTCTTCAATGTATAGGATGGTCGCCGTGTTCTCTTCCATTTTCGTCTCTTGTCTACCGATAATCCAATTGATTTATCGCCGTCGTTCCGGTTCTTTGATGATTCTTCATTCACCATGTGCGGCGTGTGGGCGTGGAGGGTGATTTGAAGGGATGCCCTCTTTAAAATGGCCCGGCCCCCACGGAGAGTAAGGTGAATAGGCACCCTCGGCGCAGAGCTAACCCCTAGTTCAACGAATCGACGATGCTTTGCAATAATTCCTCGTCCATCAGCGAGCCTTTTTGCAACAGCGTCATGATCTGCCCGCTGAGCTGGTCGCGTTCACGCGGGGTGAGTTCTTTGGCCGTCACTACGATAATCGGAATGTGTGCTAACTTCTCATCTGACTTAATCATCTCAATTACTTGGAAGCCATCTACCGCCGGCATCATCAGATCGGTGATGACCAGGTCGGGTTTTATGTCGCGCACCATCGCGATGCCGGAGGCGCCGTCGGTAGCGGTGTGCACTTGGTAGCCGCTGCGCGCTTGCAGGATGCGCGCGATCAGGCGGGCGGCGTCGGGGGTATCCTCGATGATTACAACCTTACGCACGGCCTTGTTGATGTTATCCAGCGCCGCGAGCAGGCCTTCTTCGGGCAGCGAGACCTGCCCGCCGGCTTCGCTTGCATCGACCCGGCGTTCCCACTCTCCGCCCAATATCTGTTTCTCGACCGGGAAGGTGTGGCCCGAACAGTTGAGCACCACTATGTCGTCCGGCTTAAACACGCCCTGCCGTGTCATCTTGAACAGCCCGGCGAAGGTTACCGCCGTCGCAGGCTCGACCGAGATGCCCTCCATGCGTGCCAGCACGCGCGTGGCGGCAAAGGCTTCTTCGTCGCTGGCGCTCTGGAAGAACCCGCCATACTCTTGTAAGTGTTCCCAGAGCAGCTGGTAAGACCGGCCAGGGTCGCCGGTGGCGAGCGTGGCGATGAGGGTTTGCGGGTTCGTGACCGGGGTCGCTACCGATTGTCCTGCATCGAAGGCGTGGACCATCGGCGCGCAGCCTTCGGACTGGACGTTGGCGAGTGCAGGCACTTTGTCTACCAGCCCGATACCGGCAAGTTCCTTAAAGCCCTTCGCTACGCCGATCGGCCCCATGCCGCCGCTGACGCCTTGTACATACCAATCGGGGGCACGCCAGGGGGTGGTGATAGATGGGGTGGGCAAGCCGGATACGGCACCGAGTTGTTCGGCGATCTCGTAAGCCAGTGTGGTCATGCTCTCGACGGCGGCGATGCTCTTGATGCCCTTGTCGATGTAAAGTCCTCGGCTCTGGCTGAAGCGGGCGGCAACGGCTTTTGTCTCGTCATAGGTGCCGGTGACCTTGATTGTCTCGGAGCCATAGAGGGCCATCTCGCGCATCTTATCGCCGGGCACCAGGCTGGTGAGGAAGGTCCAGAGCTTGATCCCGGCCCGTGCGCAGTATGCCGAGTAAGCAAGCGCCACATTGCCGGTGGAAGCCACCACCATCTCGTCGATGTCCAGTTCTTTCAGCACCGAGACGGCGACCGATGCTTGTCGGTCCTTGAACGATCCGGTGGGTCCCTGGCGTTCGTCTTTGATGAAGAGATATTTGAGGCCGAGCATTGCCCCCAGTTTGCGGGCGTGTAGGAGTGGGGTGCCGCCTTCGCCCATCGTGACGATGTTGGCGTAATTGTGCAGGGGGAGAAGTTCGCGATAGCGCCAGATTCCGGGCGGGCGCGTCTGGATGGTCTCGATCCAGTTCGACTCTTTGAGGGTTTGCCAATCGTACTCGGCTTCGATGATGGTTTCACCACACTCCGGACATTTGACCAAAGGGCGATCGTAAGGCTCGCGGTAGCCGCAGTAGGTACATCGCAGATGGATGTTACGGCGCTTTTCTATCGTCATCTGGCCTCTCCGTGTATTTGTGTGGTGCGTTTTGTCCGCCAAGTTGGTTTAATTTTACCCTTCCTCGTCTTTTTTTGCTTGGTCTAGCAACCCTTGTTCGATCTGTTGCACGGCCTGTACCAAGTCGTCCTCTAGGATCGGTTTCAGCAGGTATTTGGTTGCGCCCAGCTCTAGCCCGCGCGTTTCCTCGTCCAGGATGGTGCAGACCACCACAGGGGTATCATGTGTTTGTGGGTCTTTCTTTAGTTGTTCCAGCACTTCCCAACCATCGATGTCATAGTCTGGGATTACGACGTCAAGCAAGACGACAAAGGGTTTGGGGTCGGAGTCGAGGAGCAAGGTCTTTATTTCGTTGGGGTTGGTCGTGCCCAGCACCTCATAGCCTGCGTTGGAGAGATAGCGGCGGTACATGTTTATCACGCCTTGTTCGTCGTCGAGCACCAGCACTACATTCGACACTTTCGGCGCGGATGCGGCTTCGTCTGTCGCATCTTCGGATGCATCAAAGGTGATCGTGATCGTCTCGCTTGTGTCGAGCGCGGCAGTTTCTTCTTCCGCTTCCTCGACCGAGAGTTCTTGCTCTTGCTCTTCTGTCGGTTCCGGCGATGTCGGCCCTACGGGTATGCTGAAGGCAAAGGTTGAGCCTACGCCTACCACGCTATCGACCCAGATTTCGCCGCCTTGCAGCTCGATCAGTGACTTCGAGATCGGCAGCCCCAGCCCGGTGCCTTCGTACTTGCGCGTGGTCGTGTTATCGACCTGGCGGAAGGCTTCGAACAGCTTGTGTTGGTCTGCTTCGGCAATGCCTATGCCGGTGTCGGTGACGGCGACGTGGACCATATCATAGCCGTCGGGTCTGGTCACGTGCTTGGTTTCGATCGTCACGCTGCCGCTTTCGGTGAACTTGATCGCGTTGTTCACCAGGTTGAGCAGTACTTGGCGGGTGCGGAACTCGTCGCCCCACACCTCCGGCAGGTCGTCCTCCATGTGTCCGATCAGCTCGACCGGCTTCTCGCTGACCTGTACCGAGACGACCGCCAGCACGCCTTCGACCAGCTCGCTCAGCGAGAAGTGCCCCAGGCTCAGCTCCATCTGGCCGGCCTCGATCTTGCTCTGGTCGAGGATGTCATTAATTAGCTTCAGGAGGTGTTGGCCGCTGTTATGGATGGTGGTTAGGTCTTGGGTTTGCATCTCGTTCAACGGCCCGTCGATCCCTTTGAGCATGACGCGGCTAAAGCCGATGATTGAGTTAAGCGGGGTGCGCAGCTCGTGGCTTGTGCTTGCCAAGAATTCGCTCTTGAGGCGGTTTAGCTCGCCCAATTGCTCGTTGGCGGCCTGCACTTCTTCGAGCAGGCGCACGTTTTGGATGACGGCGTGCAGCGAGCTGGTCATGGTTTGTAGCAACCGTAACACTTGTTCGTCATAGGCGTTGGGGGTGTGGCTTTGGATTTGGATCACACCGCTAAGCAGGCGGCCAACTGCAATCGGCATCACGACGACCGAGCGGATGTCGTGTGCAAAGTCGCTGAACCGTTGGTCGGTGGTCGCGTCTTCAATGATGAGCGGTTTGATGTGTTGTGCCACCCATCCTGCCGCCGTGTTTTTGTAGCCCACAAGCTGCCCAATATCGATGCCGCGTGTGCAGACCATCGTGCGGAGCGCGCCACGCTCTATTTCTGGCACCAGGATGTCTACTTCATAGGCATCTAAGAAGCGGTGGATGACCTCCGCGACGCCCATCAAGGCCGATTGTAGGTCGGTGGCGGCGCCGGCGGTAGCAGACTGGGTGACTTGGAACAAGAAGCCCATCTCCTCGGCGCGGCGGGTTGACTCTTCCAGCAGGCGTTGGCTATAGAGCACAACGGCGGCTTGTTCGGCGATGGTGCGGAGGTTCTGCACCTCGCGAGAGTCGAAGGTGTGGGGGCGTCCGATCGTTTCGATCAGCAGCCAGCCGAAGAGGTAGCCCATGGTGGCGAGCGGGGCCACGACTGCCGACCGCACGCCTAGATGGAGGAAGGATGCGCGCGAGGCCTCGTCTATCTGTGGGTCGGTGGTGATGTCGTTCAAGACGAGCGGTTCTTCGAGCGAAGCGTGCTCGATCAGCGGCATTAGCTTGGTGTCAAAGCTGTTGCCTAAGAACAGCCCGCCCTTGCCGCTCCGGTCCCATGCCGCCCGCACCACAGCCTCCCACTCGCTGCGTGGGGCTTCTTCGTTTTTCAGTATCGCGATCAAGCAGCGGTCGAATTCGGGCGACTTGACATATTCTACGATAGCATCCAGCACGTCATCCACGGTGGTTGCCGAGGTCAGTGCCGAACTGGTGCGATAGAGTGCGCCGGTTTCGGCCAGGGCTGCTTCGGTTTGCTGGAGCAGGAGGCGGTTTTCGAGCACAACGGTCAGTTGGTCGCGGAACGCTTGGTAGATGCGTTCGTCGCGCACGTTGAAGTTGTGCACTTCGTTCCATGTGAAGGAGAGCAGCCCGATCCAGCGTCGGCTGGACCGAAGCGGCAATAGGATTGCCGAGCGGGTGCCGGACATCTCATACAGCTTTCGGCTCGCCTCGTCGATGCGTTCATCTTTGGTCACGTCAGAGAACATGAGCGGTTGGGTGAGGTTTGTCACCCATAATTTGGCGAGCGGGAAGTCGGCTATATTAAAG
>CAZJBO010000029.1:0-14606 GCA_964544075.1 uncultured Anaerolineae bacterium | reverse complement strand
GCTGGCCGCACAGAAGGCCCAGGCTGACCGTCTGCGTGTGTGGGGTATCTCTGCCCCGGCCAGCGCGCCTCCGTCACCGACTTGGATCGAGGCGGTCAATCCTTTTAAGCTCTCTCTAGAGCTAGACCCCGCCGATTTTGCGCGCCAAGAGAGCACCGGACCGTTGCAGGGCGTGCGGGCAACCCTTTTGGCCGAGCCGGCAATATCGATGGCGGTAGGAGAGCCGGGCTTGGTGACCGAGCTTGTGGTGAGCGACAAGGATAGCGCCCGCGCCGAGGTGCTTACGAAGATGGCTAGGGCTTTTATGGAAGACCTGGAGGCAGCCGCAGAAGCCGCAGCGCAAGCAGAGAAGGCCTATCTCACCGAGGACGAGGACGCGGAAGAAGCCGAGACCGAGACGGTGAGGCGGGCGAAGAGAACTCGGCTGCGCATTCCGTTTGGACGGATCGTGTTTAGCTTGCTGCTTGCGGCGGCGATGATCGTACCATTTTTCATTTCCGATATGTCCGATCCGACGCCTGTCGAGACCATCCCGGCAGCGGTTGTGGATGCGTACACACAGGTCGAGACGGTGCAGAATGGCGACCTGGTGCTTGTAGCGTTTGAATATGGCACGGCAGAGGCCTTCGAGCTTGACCCGGCGTTGAGTGTGCTGCTGCGCCATGTGATAGAGCGCGGTGGACGTGTCGTGACCCTGACGACAAACCCGACAGGTACGATCATTGCACACCGTGTGATGAAAGACCTAACCGGACATGCGCCGGATACGAACTGGGTAGACTTGGGGTATCTATCGGGGGCGCTGGGCGGGCTGCGTGCTTTGGTGGCGCGCGATATGGATGCGGAGGCCGGTGCGCCGCCCCAGTTCAGCATAGATTATCGGGGCAATGATAGCAACCTCACCGTGACCTCGATACGCGAGAGCTTCGCATTGATCGTAGTCGCGTCAGGCCAACACGATGCGCTGCGGCTCTGGCTGGAGCAGGTGAACAGTGTCACCGGCAAGGATAGCACAAAAGATGCCGGTGATGCGGTGCCGATGATAGGGGTGATAAGCGCGAGCATCGAGCCGGTGGCAGAGGCGTATCGGGACGCCAAGCAGCTTAAGGGTTATGTGCCGGGCTATCTGGGCACGGTGACCTATACACAGCAGAGGGGCGCTGCCCCCACGTCGGCGTTTGAGAAGGCCGGTGCGCACTATAACAGCATCATGGCGGGGCTGGTGTTCGCGGCGGCGGCGATCTTGTTAGGCAGCGTTGGTAATGCGCTGCGGGCACTGTGGCGGCGTTTGCGCCGGCGTTAAGGGGATAAGGTTACATGGATGTTGAACTCATCACCGGCATCGCCGCGTTTGTGCTCACGATCATGGTGCTTAGTTACCTGATCGGCGATAACCCGCTTTACCGCATTGCGGTGAGCTTGTTTGTCGGAGCATCGGCGGGCTTTGTCGCGCTTGTGGTGGCCGAGTGGCTGTGGGCATATTGGATTAAGGGCGTGGTGCTTGGCGATACGGCCAACGCCGCCCAGAGATTGGTGGGGATTCTCCCGCTCGTTTTTGGGCTTACGCTTATGTTCAAATTTTCATCTCGTATGGCGAAGCTGGGCAACCTGACGGTGGCGTATCTGGTTGGGGTGGGGACGGCGGTTGCGCTGGTGGGCGTGATCGCGGGCACGCTGCTGCCACAGGTGCGCGCGGCGGGCGATGTGCCGGGCATCGGCACGGATTTCGGCGCATGGGTGGATGGGCTGATTATGATGATCGGCACGGTCAGCACGCTGCTGTACTTCCAGTTCGTGGTGCGGCGCTCCCCCACAACCGGCACGCTGCGTCGCCCTTTGCCGCTGCGTGTCGCGGCGGCGGTGGGGCAGGGCTTTATTGTAGTTGCGCTGGCCTCCCTTTATGCTGGCGCAATTATTGCAGGCCTGTCGGTTTTTGCAGGTTTGGTCGAGGGCTTCGTTGTACAGTTTGTTAAGTGAGTTTGGTGATGGTAGTTATGGAGGTGAGAGATGTCATCTACGATGCACAGATATTCGCGCTGTCCATATCTCAAAAGCTGTCCAATCTTCCAATACTTCCAGCGTGAGGCCGAGAAAGTTTACACAAAGATGTATTGTTTGGCCGATTATGAGAAATGCAAGCGTCATCAGCTTAAGATAACCGGTGCGAAGGTGCCCGATAATCTATTACCATACGGCGGCACTCTGTGGGATGAGGATTAATCGACTTCTTCAAGTAGGCAAACAGGCAGACAATGAGCGAAACCACGGGGCAACCACTTAACTCTATCCTGACGGCAGATTTCGGCAGCGTCAACACGCGCGTGACCCTGGTCGGCTTGGTGAACGGACGCTATCGTTTGCTGGGCCGCGCTGCCGCGCCCACTACAGCCCTGCCCCCCTTCGGCGATGTGGGCGAAGGGCTGCGCCATGCTTTGTATCAGCTTTCCGAGATGACCGGGCGCTTCTTTCTCAACGGAGAGGGGACGTTGGTCACGCCCGAAAAGGACGACGGGACGGGCGTAGATTGCTTCGTGGCAACCGCCAGCGGAGGCCGCCCGATGCGCACGGTGCTGTTGGGGCTGGTGCCGGAGATCAGTTTGGAGAGCGGACGGCGCGCCTCTGCCTCCACCTATATGACGATTGAGGATAGCATCCATCTGGCAGACCCGCGCTCGGAGGTCGAGCAGATCGATGCGATCTTGAACATTACTCCGGACCTCTTGTTTGTCGTGGGCGGCACGGATGACGGCTCCGAACAAGCGGTGCTGCGGATGATCCACCGGGTGAAGGTGGCGCTCTCGCTGATGGGCAAAGGCCACCGCTTGCGGGTGCTCTTCGCCGGTAATGTCGATCTGCAAGCACAGGTGAAGGCGATGTTGGAGAACGAGGACGTGGACCTACGTTTTGCCGATAACGTGCGCCCCAGCCTTGCCGATGAGACACTAGAATCTGCCCAAGCGCGCCTGGCGGCAGTGTATGACGACTATATGTCGCACAGCCCCGGTGGGTTTGCCGAGATCAGCCATTGGAGCAAGGTGGGCGTCTTGCCGACCGCGCAGAGCTTTAGCCAGATATTGGGTTTTATGGAGGTATCGCAGCGCGGCGAACATGCGCCTGTGTTGGGCGTGGACCTGGGCAGCGCGACAACCATGCTGGCAGCAGCCTGGAGAGGCCGGCGGTACGTCAGCGTGCGTTCAGACCTGGGGCTGGGCCATAGCGCGGTGACTGCGCTCGACGCAGTTGATCTGGCGGCGATGGCGCGTTGGTTGTCATTTGATTGTGACCTCGAAGACTTGCGTGATTATGTGTGGAACAAGTGGCTGCGGCCCGCTACCATACCACAGACCATGCATGACTTGGAGATAGAGATGGCGTTGGCCCGCGAGATTATCCGTGCTGCGTTGACAGACGCACGGCGCAGTTGGCGACGGCTGCCGCGCAAAGGCGTCTTCCTGCCGGATAGCGACGCGATTGTGTTGGCCGGTGCGATCTTTGGCAATGCTCCGCATCCCGGCCACGCCGCGTTGCTGGCGCTGGATGCGTTGCAACCGGTGGGCATCACACGTCTGTTGCTAGATTCTTATGGTCTGGTTCCCGGTATGGGGGCGTCCTCCTACTTGGGCGCAGTGTCACCGCTGCCACCGGTGGCGGTATCCCAGGTGCTCGGCACAGCGGGCTTGCCTGCGCTGGCGACTGTGGCGGCGCCGATTGGCCGAGTGCAGCGTAAGCAGGTCGCAATGCAGGTGCAGGTGAGCTTTGGTGGCGATGCACGCGCGCCGGTAAAGGTGCGTGCGGGGCGCTTGCGCGTGATCCCGATAGAGCCGGGGCGCGTGGCCGAGGTGACGATTAAACCACACCGCCGCTGGGACCTGGGCGCGGGCAAAGGTAGGCCGGTGACCTTTACGGTGGAGGGGAGTATCTTAGGGCTGGTGTGCGACGCACGCGGGCGCCCGCTGACTCTGCCGCGCACTTCTAAAGACCGCGCGCGGATCGTCCCGCGCTGGCTGACGCAGATTACCGGGAAGGCGCGTCCGACGCGCGCCAGGGGTGAGGCAGAGGCCGTTGAAGATCAAGCCGAGGAAACGTTGGATGCAGAGCTGGACGAGGCATTGGGCGAGCTGGAAGAGGTAGGAGTGCCGGAGGATGGCGACGATGTACTATCCTGAACAAACGTATGTGGCTCCCCTGGTGACAATCTTGCGCAACCGGATGCTTAAGGTGCCGGGCGAGGTGGTAGCGCAGCCCGGCAAGTTCGTAGCGGCCAGCGACGTAGTGGCGCGTGGGCAGGTCTGGTCGGAGCGTGTGCTTGTAGACGTGGCCGAGCAGCTGGGTATATCGCCCGAAGACGTTGACGCGATCGAGAAGACAATCGGCGTTGAGGTGGGCGATAAGGTAGAACTCGGCCAAGCGATCGCAAAGCGCAGACGCTTTTTGGGCAGCAAGACCGTGCGCTCTCCCATCGAAGGCAGCGTGGCGGTGATCGAAGGCGGGCGTGTAGTGATCGAAGGCAAGCCGGAGAATATCGAGCTGCGCGCTGCGATCCCCGGCATAGTGACCGAGATAATCGAAGGGCGCGGGGTGCAGATTCAGACTGTGGGCGCGCTTGTACAGGGGATGTGGGGCACCGGCGGTCTCAACGCGGGCACCCTTGAGGTGATAGGTGAGGAGTTCGAGGCCGGCGATGTGCTGCCGGGCGGCTTGATAACGCTCGACCAACGCAGCAAGATATTGCTCACCCATGTGCCGTTGGGCGCCGAAGCACTAGAGAACGCCGATAAGCACCGCGTCCGAGGTCTGATCGCGCCCAGTATGCACGCTTCATTGATCGAGATGGCGCGGTCGTTGGACGGAGTGTCGCTGGTGTTGACCGAAGGCTTTGGACGCAACACGATGACCGATGAAGTCTATAAGCTGCTCAAGTCACACGTGCGCCGTGAGGTGGTCTTGATTGCAAACGAGCCTTCACGTTGGAAGGATAGCGGGCACCCGGAGGTCTTCGTGCCGGTGGATGCGGCGATAGATCTACCTGAAACGCTCCAGACTTGTGTGCCGCTGGAGGTTGGCAGCCGAGTGCGCATGTTACGCGCCCCGCATATCGGTGAGGTGGGCACGGTTACGGCGCTGCCCGATGTGCTGATGCCGATAGAGAACGGGATGCAGGTGCAAGGCGCAATGGTAGACCTGGGGCACGCGATGGACCTCAGCGGAGATGTGTTTGTCCCCCTGGCAAACTTGGAGCTGATGTAAGAGGAAATCGGGCGGGGGCGCCGCGCCGCGCGCCGCCCCCAACGATACGCAAATGCTCAACCTGGGATTTTAACCCCCGGCTATTGGCCCTAACACTCACTATATCCACAAGCATAACACTTCCGACAGCCCTCCTCACGGACCACTGCCGCCTCGCCGCATTCCGGGCAGAGGTCGCCGATCTGCATCGTCGCCTGTTCGGACGCCTTCTGCACCGGGCGGGCCGCGATCGTGCCTTTGGTGATAAGATACTCTGCCAACGCTTGTGAAATCCCATCGGGCAGCGAGCGCACACGGTTGACACCAAAGCCCAGTGAATGTCCGCCGCCGATGCCTTCCAACTGACGCACCACCTCGCGTAGGCGGTTTACCGGCGGAACCGGTGAGCTGATCCGCAAGATGTGCGAGATGAGCCGTCCCAGCGCCTCGGAGACGGCAGCGGTCTCGCTGCCGGCTTTAGAGGTGTGCATGAAGACCTCAAAGGGCTGTGAGTCGCCGTTTTCGTTGACCGTGATAAAGGTTGTGCCCAGCGGCGTGTCGATGCGGTAGGTGGTGCCGGGTAAGCTGCGAGGGCGTGGTTTCTTCTCTTCGTTGAAGAGCGTGTATTGCTTAGGGCTATCGGCAGCGACCGGCGATGCGTCATCTTCTGTCCCGCTTTTGGCTTGGGCAGTCTCGGCAGTTTCGAGCACTACCTTGTCCCGGCTGCCGGCGACATAGACCGTTAACCCTTTACACCCAAGCTCCCAGGCCAAGAAGTAAGCATCGGCCACGTCTTGCTCGGTGGCGTTGGAGGGACAGTTGACCGTTTTAGAGATGCTGTTGTCGATAAAGGCTTGCAAAGATGCCTGCATCCGCACGTGTTCTTCGGGTGTTACGTCTGACGAGACCACGAAGGCGCGGCGGATATCCTCCGGGAGTTCATCCGTGCTCACGTTTTGACAAGTCCCGGTTTGGTTGACCTGTTCGATGATGCGGGTGCGGGCGGCTTCATCCAGCCCGGCTTCGATGAGTGCCTTCTCGAACTGAGGGCTGGTGTATTGGAGGGTTACATCCTTGCCGTTGTCGTTGAAGTGGCGCACGTAGGCCAGCGCGAACACCGGTTCGCACCCATAGCCTTCGCAGCCGGAGACGGTAGATATCGTGCCGGTGGGCGCGATGGTGGTTTGCGCGCCGTTGCGGATGCCGTTCCGCTGGATGCCGGCGGTAATCATGCTCCAGTCGAGCGCCGGACGTCCCCAGTCGCAAGTATAGGGTGTGAGGGGTTTCGGCGGGGACCACTTCAAGTTGCCGGGGTCGTATATGCTGCCCTGTATGGCGGGGAAGGGACTACGTTCACGCGCCAGCTCGATGCTGGTATGCATAGCATAGAAGCGGATGAATTCCATGATCTGCGCGGCGAGGTCTTGTCCTTCTGGGCTGCCGTAACGCGCGCGCAGCGCGTACATAAGGTCGCCCAGCCCCATGATGCCCAAGCCAATGCGCCTCACCTGGTGCGCTGCTTTCTTCAGCTGTGGCACCGAGGGGACATAGGCGTTTGCTTCGACCACATCGTCGAGGAAGCGGGTTGCGGTTTCGACGGTGTCGCGCAGCTTTTCCCAATCGACTTTGCCGTCGGGGGTGACGTGTTTGCTGAGGTTGACCGAGCCGAGGCAGCAGTTTTCATAAGGGCCTAAGAACTGCTCGCCGCACGGATTGGTGGCCTCTATGTCATAGAGATAGGGTACGGGGTTGCTCCGGTTTGCTTGGTCTAGGAACAACACACCCGGCTCGCCGTTATGGTGCGCTTGCCTGACGATCAAGTCGAATATCGCGCGCGCGTTTACCGTATCCCAAACCTTGCCGTCTTGCGGGTTGATGAGGTCAAATTCGCGGTCTTCCTTCACCGCGCACATGAATTCATCGGTGATGCCGACCGAGATGTTGAAGTTAGTGACGTTGTTCTCGTCGGTCTTGCTGGTGATGAAGTCTCGGATGTCTGGGTGGTCGACGCGCAGCACCGCCATATTCGCCCCGCGTCGGCTTCCCCCTTGTGCAATCTCTCCGAAGGCTTGGTCATACACGCGCAAGAACCCGACCGGTCCGGTGGCCTTACCGTTGCTGGAGCGTACTAACGCTCCGCGTGGGCGCAGCCGCGAGAATGAGAAGCCGTTGCCGCCGCCGGTTTGCTGGATCAAGGCTGCGTCGCGCAAGGTTTGGAATATGCCGCCCGGTTCGCGCCCCATATCATCGACGATGGGCAGCACAAAGCAGGCAGCAAGCTGTCCCAGCGGTGTGCCGGCCCCGGTGAAGGTGGGCGAATTGGGCATGAAATGCAGCGTGGTGAGCATGTCCCAGAAGCGTAGGCTGGTGGCCTCCACGTCGCCGCCGAACTCGGCCTCTGCCGAGGCGACCGCACGTGCGACCCGCCAAAACATCTCGTGGACGGTTTCCGCCGGTTTGCCGTCGGTGCCACGCCGTAAGTAGCGTTTGTTCAACACGGTGCGCGCGTTTTCGGCCAAAGGGATTTCCCTCTGGTCGGGGGGGGAGATACGAACATTTGTTCTGTTTGTATCGACAGACATATACCTCTCCTTGAGACTGAGCTAAAAACTATCGGTATTTAAAGATTGTTCGTTATTGAGACGAGAGATGTCAGATTACTTAGTTTCGACAAGCAGTCGATCTACTTCATCACGGACGGTTTGAAGATCGTTCATCTTCAGAAAGACGATGGCAAACCGTACATAGGCGATCGCGTCTAGTTCTTTCAGTTCTTCGATGACCTTTTGCCCCACTGCGCGGCTCTCGATTTCGAGCTTGCCCAGACGCTGCAAATATATCTCGACACGGTCGGCGAGGCGCTCGATATCGGCGCGGGCGACCGGGCGCTTGGCGCAGGCGATGTTAACCCCTTCAATGAGCTTTTGTCGGTCGAACTCCTCGCGCCCGCCGCCGGATTTAATCAGCATCGGGGTGGTGCGCATGGCACGTTCATAGGTGCTAAACCGTTTGCCACATACAGCGCATTCGCGCCGCCGGCGCACACCGCCATACGCATCTGGGGCAGTATCGACAACACGGTGTCGCGTGTTTTTCCCGGCTATTGCTCCGCAGTATGGGCATTTCATTGGCTTACCCCTAGCTTTATTCCGTACAGGCAGACATATACTCTACAACAACTTGGCAAGCCAAGACATAGCACCAGATGTAGGGCATATCGCTTAAATTTGCCCAGATATGGTGGTTTGACGGCATTTATCCTAGCACGCATCGGCTCTCCGCGCAAGTCAGAAGGGGGGATAAAATAGTATTTTGAGAGTTTTGTGATATTTGTGTGTTGGTCAATCAAAATGAGGATGGACATTTACAGGGCTTCGCCCCGTGCCCCCAGACCCCACGCGGCTTTGTCGCGAGAATGGGGTTCAGGGGCCGGTGGCCCCTGGCGGGGTTTGGGGCAGCGCCCCAAAGAGGTTGTCTACCATCAGCTTGACCAAGACAGTTTTGCGATATTTGGCAAGCACTCACCGCAATAGTACAACCGCCGGATAGACTTGGCAATGAACCCTTTGGGCTATTACAGTGCTTGCGTGCCGGTTGGTCATATCAAGCCGCCATCCCTCATCTAGCTCTCATCTAGGGTTAAGCTGCGGTTAACCAGCCGTGGTTATATTAAGGCTTGTAAGCTGAACTGGCACCTCTGAAGGCGATTGACAGGCACAAAAACAAATGCCGGGGAAGCTGAGATCAAAAGGCCGGCTGCGCCATCGGAAACATGCGCGTCGCCGAGAACAAAGCCGGACCTCACAAAACACACCGCTCCTGCGCCCCCCCTAGCAGGAGCGGTTGTGCGTTATGGCTTCAGCGCCGGCGCCGGCGTTCTAGCATCACCCCCAGCAGCGCGGTGACCCCCGCGCACACCAGCAGCCCAACCCCTGCCGCGAGTGCAAGGTCTGGCCCTTTCTGTTCGGCAGTGTCCGCGTCGTCCCCATCCTGGATGGCTCCGCCGCCGGTGAGCGGGTGGGGCGTCGGAGCGCTTGAGCTGTTAGACGCCGTTGGGGTGACCGGGTGTGGAGTGGGCAGGCCGACGGCAGTGGATGCTTCCGTCGGCGGAGGTGGCGGTGTCTCGGAGGGGATAGGTGTCTCGGTAGGCGAGCCGGGGCGGATGATTAGTTCGTCGCCTGCGTAGATGATAGAATCGGCCTCTAGGCCGTTTAGCGCTATTAGTTCATCTAAGCTGATGTGGTGCATTGCGGCGATGCTCCACAGCGATTCCTTTGCCTGTACCACGTGTATGAGCGGTGCCTTTGGGCGCGGCGGCATGTTGCCGGGGTCGATGATGATCTCGTTGCCGGGGTGGATATATGCGCCTTCATATAGGCCGTTGATCTCTAAGAGTTCGTTCAAATCTACCCCGTAGACTGTTGCAATGGTCCATAGGGCTTGCCCTTCTTGGACTATATGGATTACCGCGCCGTCTTCGGGCCGGGGCGTGGCGATCTCTACCGGGGCGATGTAGGCAACCGCCTCCTCCGGTTCCGGTTCGGGCGCCGTGCTGCCGTTGCCGGAGGCTGCCGGTGGTGATATGGTCCCCCCTCCGCCTAGCAGCAAGGTATAGCGCTTATAGCCATCGGCGGTGATGGTGTAGCCGATGCCGACATCTTGGTAATTGGTCGAGATCATGTTGCGGTAGTGGACGGAAGAGCCGCGCCACCAGCGCACCGCTGCCTCTGGGGTCATCAAGCCGCCCTCTACGATGTTCTCACCGACGTAGGTACGGGTATAACCGGCAGCGCGGGCACGCGATTGGGGTGTAGAGCCGTCCGCGCCGGTGTGGGTGATGAGGTTGGCTTGGGTGCGCCACTCGGTAAAGGCTTGTGCGGCAGCATCAAGAGTTGCGTTGCGGTGCAGCGGCGCTACGCCTAGTTCGGCGCGCGCTGCGTTGACGAGGCGCAGAATCTCATCGGTAGGGTCCTGGGCCTTCGCACGTCCGCCGCCGGAGGTGAGGCAAACTGTGATGATGAGTATGGTCAAAAACAATCGTTGCATAATGGGGTAATACTAACGCAAGGTGGCGGCGATGGGCAAGGTTTGGAAACCCTAACGCGCGCTTTTGACGCCGACCCGCACTGACTGTAAAATGCAGTTATGCAGACAAACGTATTGTTGATCGACTCCAACATCAAATATGCAAACCGTGTGCGCGAGGCGCTGCAAAGCACCGGCGTCTACAACGTGCGCGTCTTTGCCACCGGCGCTGCGGCCCTCGAACACCTGTCCGGCACGCCCTACGACGTGGCGGTGGTTGACTTTACCTTGCAGGATATGGACGCCATCGATCTGGTAACGCAGATGCGCGATGCCTACGCCGACCTGCATATCGTCGCCGTGCGCGATATTTCACAGCCGCTGCCGGACGCGGTGCCGATTGACGATACATTGCCAAAGCGTTACCGCGCCCGCGACCTGATCCATTTGATAGAACTGCCGGGACAGGATGAGCAGACGACTCAGCCGGCCCGGAAGACTGCGCCGCTCGCGGCAGAACGCCCGCCGAGCAAACAAAGAAGCCTGACGTTCGAAGATTTGTTTGAATCGGGGGAAGGTTTGCGCGAGACGGTGTCGGAGTTCAAACCGCAGTCGCGCGGCAAGACTCGGCAGTTCTCGACCGATGAGCTGGAACAACCATATACGCCGCGCGGTGATGATGCGGATGATGCGTCGCCTCAGATAGACTCGGCCAAAGAGCGTGGCAAACGCCCGCTATATGAACTCATCGAGGATACCCCGCCGCTGGACGAAGGCCCCCCGACCGAACCATTAGATGCCGACGTAATCGGTGGGGATGAATTCGACGCGATCTTAGAAGCCGCCGTTACCGCGCCGCCAGAAGAGGACCCCGACGATATGCAATCGCTCAAGGAAGCGATGAAACGTATCGCTGCGCGTTCCGACCAGGCGGCAGAGCTTGATATGGCCGTTGCGCCGCACACCGAAGATATGCCCGATTGGTTGGCGACAGAGCTGCCCATTGTGACGGAACTTACCAACCCAACGCCGCCACGTGACGCAGCGCAGCACAGCCAGGTGGCGTTGCAGCTCACGCACCTGGCGGGCCGGTCGCTCGCGGAGGTGATGCTCCTGACGCGCGCAAAGCAGCTCATCAGCTATACGGGCGAAGTGTCGCCCGCAGATGCGCGTCAGCTGGCGAAGCTCGTGTGGAAACACTGGGACCCTCACGGCAAGCCCTCGCAGACCCAGGTGCAGCCCGTGCGTCTAGAGTCCCTTGCGAAAGACTATGTCCTCTACTCTATCGCCACAACCGATGATATGGTGCTGTCTATGGCGTTTGCAGCAGATACCCCGCTGCGGCAAGTCCGGAGACAGGCAACCGAGATCGGGCGCGCGTTGCAAAGCGAAGAACAAACCTCATCCGAAGTATTACCACCGGAGGAAGCTGCCGAACAGATCGACGCCGAGATGCCGACGGCTGTCATCACGTCCATACCGGCCAGCGCAGCACCGGACCCGGCCTCGCCGCCGTCTGGCGACGCCAAGCAAGCGATGGCCGGTTATACCTATGTCTGGACTCTGCGGGATGCTTCGAAGCAGCTCGGCGCGGCGCACCGCCCTGATCTAGAGCGTTGGTTGGCAGAGGTCGCCGCGCGGCATGGTTGGCGCATCCAGGCGGTCGAGCTTCAGCCGGGATATATCAGCGTACATGCCGAAGCGCCCGCCGCCACGCCGCCGGCCCATGTAGTCAAAGTGTTGATGGATGCGCTCGCCAACCATGTGTTGGAAGCCTACCCCGATGAACTCGGCGCGCTGCCGGGCCGGGACGTCTGGGCCGACGCTTATTATGTAGTCACGCCGCCGCGTGCTCTGAGCCGGCGCGAAGTCAAGCGCTTTATCGACTTTCAGCGCCGTGAGCATGAGCAATAGAGAAGGCGGCGGGCCGCCGGCTCTCCCTTACAATCACGTGCTTGCCCCGTACACGCGGGGGCTTTTGTTAAGCGCGTGCCCCTTTATCCTTCCCCTCAGTTGAGGACCGCCACAAGTGTTATAGGCATCAATTAGGCCCGTGTGGGCATCACAAAAGGTGTCAGAATTAGTGATATTCCTAGTGCGAAGGGAAGTTTGTCCTATGCAGACCATAACACCTTACACAGTACACCGCCGGTCTTGCGGTGTTATACTATGGCCATAAGGGAGGTTTTTGGCATAGGAGGCACGAATAAACTAAGTGCCTTTCTGAAGAAATATCTTAGTAAGGAGGCGTCTAGCTATATAGTCTATATTTATAGATTTGTGAGAAGCTAACACCGGCGAGGAGGCGGTTGCAAGGTAAGCCGCCTTGTGTTTTTGGTATTTTCCTGAATTTACCCAGAAGCATATGAGGAGAATTTAAAAGTGGATAAGTCGGTTAAGCAAACCGAAAACCTGTTCGAGATGGCCCAGAAGCAGTTCGACGAGGCAGCAGAGCTGCTAAACCTCGAACCGGCGATGCGGGCCTTTCTGCGCGAGCCGATGCGCGAGCTGCATATTACTTTCCCGGTAAAGATGGATGATGGCTCTACGCAAGTTCTCAAGGGTTTTCGCGTGCAATACAACGACGCGCGCGGCCCGACGAAGGGCGGGCTGCGGTTTCACCCAGAAGAAACCATAGATACCGTGCGCGCGTTGGCCGCCTGGATGACCTGGAAGACAGCGGTCGTTGGGCTGCCGCTTGGCGGTGGCAAAGGTGGTGTGGTTTGTGACGTCAAGAAGCTCTCGCGCGGTGAGCTGGAGCGTGTAAGCCGAGGGTATATGCGCAAAGTCGCCCGCATGTTGGGCGTGACCTCCGATATACCCGCGCCCGATATGTATACTACCCCACAGGTCATGGCTTGGATGTTGGACGAGTTCGAAAGCATCCGAGGCTATAATGAATTCGGTGTCATCACCGGCAAGCCTTTAGCACTGGGCGGCTCGATTGGCCGCACCGACGCTACCGCGCGCGGTGGCATGTATGCCATCCGCGAGGCCGCACGCGAATTCGGTATGAAAACCTCCGGTGCGACCCTGGCAGTGCAGGGCTTCGGCAACGTGGGCAAATACTCGGCCACCCTGGGTGAGGAACTCTTGGGCTGCAAAGTGATTGCCGTCTCTGATATCGGCGGCGCGCTCTATAACCCAAAGGGTTTCGACACCGCAGCCTTGTTTGAATACTCTCTAGAACATGGCGGCATGGTGAGCGGTTACCCACATGGTGATAAGATCAGCAATGCCGAGCTTTTGGAACTCGATGTTGACATCCTCGCGCCCGCTGCGCTGGAGAATGTCATCACTGCCGAGAACGCACCGCGCATCAGGGCAAAGATCGTTGCAGAGCTGGCGAACGGCCCATGCACGCCGGAAGCCGATACGATCCTGACCGAAAATGGTGTGTACATCATCCCCGACATTCTGTGCAATGCCGGCGGCGTGATCGTCTCGAACTTCGAGATGGTGCAGAACATCTACGGTTACTATTGGGACACCCGGCGCGTGCACGAGCGCTTGGACCGTAAAATCTCGGTTGCGTTCAGCTCAATGTACCAGCGCAGCCAGAAGCTGCCAAAGGGCACGACAACGCGCATGGCGGCCTATGCGGTTGCTATCGAGCGTGTGGCCGAGGCGGTGCGTTTGCGTGGTTGGATAGACTGAGAAGCGGCGCAGCACAAACTTGCTGACCGGTCTCTCGATGCGGAGGGCACAGGTATCACCCTGTGCCCTCCGTGTGTTTTTAGGGGTGTTCTACTTTGGGTGACGCTTGAGCGCACGATACTTGGGCTGCCCCTGGATTTCGTCCCAGCGTGTTTGCCCACCGTCGGTATGCCACTCGGTCACATGTACATCGTCGGCATCTTGATATGCCAGAGAGGGTGGCGAGATGCCTAAGACTTGCGAGAAGCCCCGCCGCAGTTCGGGCATCTCTTGCGGGGTGCGTAGGATGAATACTTTGCCCACTTCCCACTCAATCGTGATTTGCCGCCCGTCCCATTCGCCGGCCATGCGGTAAGGCGGTTCGGCGCTGACGCACTCCATGTAGAGAAAGGACATACGCGCATTCCACAAGCTATGGTTGACCCGCTCGGTAATCAAGTAAGCGTTGGGTTCGGGTTCATTATAAAACCACGTGCTGGCGTTTGTGCTCATTGGGGAGATGACCTCCTGAAAGTGATAAGTGAAGCGGTTGGGCCAATAATATCGGCAGCAGATGCACTTGTTTTGCTTAACGGCAAGCAGATAGTAACATATCTGGCGGCTGGCTTCCAAAACGTGCGCCGCCGACGCCGGCCTTTTGTCCTTTATACGAGGAGTACATCCCCTATGCCCGAAGGCCCCGAAGTCCAAACCATTGT
>CAZJBO010000028.1:0-14731 GCA_964544075.1 uncultured Anaerolineae bacterium | reverse complement strand
CATGTGCTCGGTGCGGCAGAGGCCGATGCCCTTTGCACCATAGCTGCGGGCGCGCCGCGCGTCGTGGGGGTAATCGGCGTTGGCGCGGACACCCAGCTTCTTGAACTCGTCGGCCCATTCCAAGAGCTTCTTGAGGTAATCCTCTTTATCGAAGTCGGGGTCTACGGTGGGGATCTCACCCAGGTAGACTTCGCCGGCCCCGCCGTCGAGCGAGATTACGTCGCCTTCTTTGAAGGTCACGTCACCGACCGTAGCAACGCGCGTGTTCAGGTCAATTTCGAGTGCCTCGGCGCCGCTGACGCATGGGATACCGAACTGGCGGGCGACCACGGCGGCGTGGCTGGTTGCGCCGCCCTTGCTGGTGAGGATGCCTTGTGAGGCGAGCATCCCGTGCACGTCTTCGGGTTTGGTCTCAGGGCGGACCATAATCACGGCCTTGCCCTCTTCCTTACCCCACTTGGCGGCGAGGTCGGCGTCAAAGGCGACGATACCGACCGCTGCGCCCGGCGAGGCGTTCACGCCGGAGGCGATGACGGGGGTATTCTTCTTAACGGCTTCGTCAAACTGCGGGTGCAGGAGCTGATCGACCTGTGCGGGGGAAACGCGCATCACTGCCTGTTCTTTGCTGATGAGGCCTTCTTCGACAAGCTCGACTGCGATGCGGATGGCAGAGCGCGCGGTGCGCTTGCCGTTGCGAGTTTGGAGCATCCAGAGGGTGCCTTTTTCGATGGTGAACTCGACATCCTGCATTTCTTTGTAGTGCTTTTCGAGCTTTTCGGCGATCTCTACAAACTGTGCAAAGGCCTGGGGGAATTCCTTTTCCATCTCGGCGATGGGCGATGGGGTGCGGATGCCGGCGACCACGTCTTCGCCCTGGGCGTTCTTTAGGTATTCGCCAAAAAGGAGCGCCTCACCGGAGGAGGGGTTGCGTGTGAAGGCGACGCCGGTGCCGGAGTTATCGCCCATGTTGCCAAAGACCATCGTCACGACGTTGACGCCGGTGCCCAGATCATCGGGGATGCCCTCGAACTGGCGGTAAGCGACGGCGGGCGCGCCGTTCCAGCTCTTGAACACGGCTTCGGAGGCCAAGCGCAGCTGGCGGCTGGCGTCGGCGGGGAATTCGATGCCGGTTTCTTTCTTGAAGGCTTCTTTGTAGTGTGCGACAACGGTCTTCCAATCTTCGGCGTTAAGCTCTGTATCGGATTTGTAGCCCTTCTCTTTCTTATAGTTGCTCAGGTAATGCTCGAAGTGGTCATCGCTCATGCCCATGACGACCGTGCCGAACATGTGGACGAGGCGGCGGTACGCATCGTATACAAAGCGTTCGTCGCCGGTCAGCTTGACCATGCCTTCGGCTACGGTGTCGTTCATGCCGACGTTGAGGACGGTATCCATCATGCCGGGCATAGAAATCTTCGCGCCGGAGCGCACCGAGACGAGCAGGGGGTTCTTGGGGTCGCCGAACTTCTTGCCGGTCTTCTTTTCGGTATCGGCCATCGCTGCTTCAACTTCGGGCCAGATGCTGTCGAGGAAGGGTTCACCTTCGTCCTGATACTTCATGCAGGCTTCGGTGGTGATAGTAAAGCCGGGCGGGACCGGCACACCGATGCGCGTCATCTCGGCAAGGTTTGCGCCCTTGCCACCCAAAAGCGAGCGCACGCCATCCCACGAACCGGTCGCTTTCTCGGCTTCTTCGACCTCGTCGAAACGATAGACCCATTTATTAGCCATTGTTGTAGCTCTCTCCTTGATGATAGATATTTAGGGGTAGTTGCAAAGTGCCCCAAACTTGTTGGCTCATGCAGAAGCTCACCCAACATGCGCCGGGTGAGCGGAGTGTAGTTTAACATACTTTCGGGGTTTTGGCACACCTCGCCCCGGCTATGCTAATAACTTAAAGGCGCCTAAATAGCAAACCGGTAATAGCAACAAGCCGGGGCGTGACCGTTGGGGTTTGGGGGGGCGCGTAGCTACTCCAGCGCGCCGAAAGTGCCGGTCTCACCATAGGGCGTGGTGATGACAAGCGAGTATCTATCCGGGTTTTCATCGTCCTCCACGAAGCGGACCGCCCCGCCCCACAGCGTGCCCGTGACGATCATGAAGCCGCGCGGCACCTGGAAGAGCTGCCATGCGCGCTCCCCCTGCACAAGCCAGAGCGTGCCGGAGGTCGTCGGGATGGCGGTGCTGTCGGCTGCCGCCGCATCAGTTGTAGCGGTGGTGGTAGCTTCGTCCGTCGTTGTGCTCTCGGTGGTATCGGCGGCTGCGTCCGGCAATGCATCAGGGGCGCTGCGCAGTTCGATCTGCCAACCATCGCCGTAACTGCCCAAATATTCCTCGACATCCTCAAACGTAAACTCGGTCTGGAAGGCGATCCCGGCAAGCGTGGCTTGCTCTTGTGCATAGTTGTCCTCAAGCTCGTAAACCGCCGTGAACTCTGTGCCGGACATCAGCGCATACATGTAGTGGAAGATGCTGAAGGTGAAGGGGTCGGCATTGTTGCGGTTGCTGAGGATGACGATACCGGCCTCGTATTCCGGCACGAAGGCCATCAGGCCCGTGAAGCCCGCGCTGTTGCCGGGACAGAGGATGACATCTACGCCGTTGATGGTGACAACGTACCAGCCCATGCCATAGCCGAAGTATTCCGCGCCGGGCATAAAATCGCTGACGTGCGAATCGGACAGCAGGTCCACGTGTACGCGATGGGTCTCGGCCAAGCTCTCCGAGGAGACGACGCGCTCGATCAGGGGGCTGACGATGCCGCCCTTGATGTTTGTTATCAAGAAGTTCGCCATCTCGCGCACGCTTGCGCTTGCCCCATCAACCGGATAGTCAATCGTGAAGAGTTCGCCGCCCGGCAAGGCATCGGTCGGCAGGGCATAATTTGCGTCGGCGCGCACCGTATCGACAGAGAAGGTCGCCGTCCTCATATACATGGGGTCGAAGACACGCTTCTGCATCAGATCGATATAAGCCTCTTGCAGGTCTTGGTATTCCCCACCGGCTGCCGCCGCGCTGATGTATGCGCCGGCGTGGAAAGAGAGCTGGTCGTAGATAAACTGCGGCTCCGGCTCGGTCAACAGCTCAGCCTCGGCCAGCGACGCGATCATATCCTCGGCGCTGAGGTCCGGGTGTACCCAAAGCAGATCACGGCGCGGCAGAGCGGCGGTCATGCCGAGCAGATCGCGCACGCGCATCTTTTCGGCCATATCCGCATCGGCAAGCGTGAAGCCTTCATAAATCTCGGCCAGGGGGGTATCCCAGGTTAGGAGTTCGTCATCCACCAGAGTGGCGACCAGCATCGTAGACAAGCTGTTCTCCATCGTGCCGAGATGGAAGAGTGTCTGCGCGTCAACCGGTTCCGTGCCGTCCGGCTCGCGCACGCCGAAGCCTTCGGCGAAGACTACCTTGCTGCGCTGCACCAGGGCAACCGCTGCGCCCGGCACGCTGTACGTTTCGAGAGCACTTTGGATGTAGGTGCTCAATTCGGCCTGGAGCATCTCATCGTTAAGTGGGCGTGGCTCTTGTGCCCAAACTGATAGCATCGGCAATGTCAACATTGACAGCGCCAGCAGTAAAGATATCCAATGTCTGCGGGTCATGGCGGTTCCCTCGTACGCTAAAGTTTCACTCTCTATACTATATCACGCGCCGGACGAATTGTTGTGTATGGCGCGCAGATCATGTGTTTGAGTAGTGTTAGGATACAATAGGGAAAAACGCCAATCAGCATTGTGACGGGTAAGGGGGGTGGGAGAGCGTAAGCAGAGTCGGCGCATCAAATTGAGTCTGGCGGCACCCTTGAGGACCTCGGTGTGGAAGTGTGTTCAAAGAATCGGCTTGTCACCCTCCCCACCCTATGATACGATTCCCTTTGTATCGTCCCCTAACCAAGCAAGGCACTCTAAGCGCAGCATACGCACATGACGCCACGACACACACCCCCCACACCCCGCCTGACCCGCCGTGCCTTCATGCTGCGGCTGGCCGGCGGCGCTGCGCTCGCCACCCTATGCGCATCAACCGGCGCGCTCACCCTGCTGGGCAACACCAATCCCACCGGAGGGAAACCTATGCCAGACCGCCAAGATTCCCAGAGCCTCCGCCCTCCTCTGCCCCGTGCGATGCTGCCCCTGCCGCCGGGCAGCGTCACGGCCAAAGGCTGGCTCTACCAACAGCTGCGCCGCCAAGCCGACGGGCTAACCGGAGGGGTTGGCGCCGTATTCCCAGACCTGGGGCCGGACAGCGCATGGCGCGGCGGCGACGGCGAAGCATGGGAGCGCGGGCCATATTATCTGCGCGGTTTGGTGGCACTGGCCTGGGCGCTCGACGATGCCAAGCTCAAAGCCGCTGCGCAAGAATGGATCGACTGGACGCTCGAAAGCCAACGCCAAGATGGGAGCTTCGGCCCTACACCGCTCAACCCGGTTGACTGGTGGCCGCGAATGCCGATGCTCCACGCGCTGACAATGTATCACGAAGCCACCGGCGATGCGCGCGTTATACCCTTCCTGACGAAGTACTTCGCCTTCCAACATGCGCACTTAGCCGACAAACCTCTCTTCCAGTGGGCAACCGCACGCGCCGCCGACAACGTCATGAGCGTGCTCTATGTGTATGAACACATAAATACCCAAACGTCTGACCCCGAAGCGGTCTGGCTGCTCGACCTCGCGCACATGCTGTTATCACAGTCCATCGACTGGGTGCCGGTCTATCGTGCCCACAGCTTCGGCGCCGACTACTGGACCGTGCACGGCGTCAATGTGGCCGAAGGGCTACGCGACCCCGCGATGCGCTACCGGCTGTACCATGACACCGATTACCTCGATGGCCTGGCCGCCGAGCTGGATTATTTGCGCACAGCACATTGGCAGATCGAGGGGCTGCACTCGAACGATGAGTACCTGGTGGGGCGCGCCCCTACGCGCGGCGCCGAAACCTGCACCGTGGTCGAGATGATCCTAAGCTGCCAAACGCTGTTGGAGACAAGCGGCGACCCAATATATGCCGATATGTTAGAGCGCCTGGGCTTCAACGCACTGCCGGCGCTCTTTGACCCCGACCTAAAGGCGCACCAGTACTATCAAACACCCAACCAAGTGCAATGCGTGGTCGGCGAGTATGAGTGGACCACCACACACGACGCGATGGACGAGAACACCTTCGGGGTGGGCGTGGGCTATGGCTGCTGCATCTCGAACCTACACATGGGCTGGCCGCGCTTCGCCAACGGCCTATGGATGCGCACGCCCGGTGACGGCCTCGTAGCGGTGGCATATGCACCGTGCGAACTGCATACCGAGATCAACGGCCAGCAGGTCCGGATACACGAGGTCACAGACTACCCCTTTGACGATAGCGTCGCCCTCTTGATCGACATTGACGCCGACGCAACCTTTGCGCTGATGCTGCACGTGCCCGCCTGGTGTTCTGCGCCGCACATCACGGTCAACGGGGAGGCGGTGCAAGCCGCACCGGGCAGCTTTGCCATCATCGCCCGCACCTGGGCCGATGGCGATATAGTCGAACTACGCTTCCCGATGACGGTGCAGCTCTCACACTGGGAGCGCGACGCGGTGGGAGTCGAACGAGGGCCGTTGGTATATGCGCTGAAGATCAAAGAGCGCTGGACCAAGCGCGCAGAGTATGGCGCGGGGTTCTCTAAGTGGGAGCTGCGGCCCGGCTCGGCATGGAACTATGCGCTGGTGCTGAACCCCAACAACCCTGAGGCGGCATTCACATACGAACAAGAGGCATCGCTGCCCGACCAGCCCTGGGATTCGAAAGAGAAGTCGGTGCGCCTGCTCGCCGAAGCGCGTCTCCTGCCGGGCTGGGGGATGCAAGGGAATGTGACGGGAGCCATGCCACAAAGCCCGGTGGAGGAAGGCGGCCCGCCGGTGCCGGTGACGCTGATACCATACGGGGCGGCCAAGCTGCGCCTGGCGGTGTGGCCGTGGCGGAGAACATAGAGCAAGCGTGCAAGGTTCTGCACACAAAAGAGTTAAGGAGAGATAAACATGCTAACCTCAAACCTGCCCCGGCTGCGCTTCGCCCACCTCCCCACCCCCATAGAGGCGCTGCCACGTCTGAGCGCAGAGCTGGGCGTGCAGCTCTACATCAAGCGCGATGACGAAACCGGGCTGGCTACCGGCGGTAACAAAACCCGCAAGCTCGAATTCCTGGTCGCCGAGGCGCAACAACAAGGCGCCGATACCCTCATCACCGGGGGCGCGATCCAATCCAACCACTGCCGTCAGACCGCCGCCGCCGCCGCCAAACACGGGATGCGCTGTGTGTTGGTGCTGGGCGGATATGCGCCGGAGGTCTACGATGGCAACACTCTGCTCTCGGTGCTGCTGGGCGCAGAAATCCGCTGGACCGAGGCAGCCGCCCGCGACGACGCTTTGCAAGCCGCGCTCGAAGCCGAGCAAACCGCCGGTCACGCACCCTACCTCATACCATACGGCGGCTCTAACCCTACCGGCGCAGCCGGTTATGTAGCAGCGGTCGAAGAGCTGGCAGCGCAGCTAGAACGCGCCGCGCTCGCACAGTTTGATGCTATCGTCTTTGCCAGCAGTTCGGGCGGCACACATGCAGGCTTGGCGCTGGGCGTGGCCGCGCTCGATATGCCGACACAGGTAATCGGGATCAGCGTGGACGCGCGCGCCGATGCGCTCAAGGCGCGGGTAGCGGCACTTGCCAACGACACAGCGGCGAAGCTGGGGCTTGAGGGTGTTGTGCTGACGCCGGGAGACATCCACGCGGACGCCGGGTACCTCGGCGGGGGCTATGCTGTGGTCGGCGCACCGGAGCGCGAAGCGATCAAACTGGCGGCGCGCATGGAGGGGCTGCTGCTCGACCCGGTATATACCGGTCGGGCGTTCGCGGGCCTATTAGACCGCATCAAGCAAGGCAAGCACACGCACGGTGAGAAAATTTTGTTCTGGCACACAGGCGGTGCGGTATCACTGCCGGCCTTTAGGGACGTGCTGTAGAAGGGGGGCGCCAATGATGCGTCGGCTGATGCCGACCGTTGGCGCCTGTACGCCTGTAAACGGCGCTCTACGGCTCCTTCTCCTCCTTCTCCTGGAACATCTTCACATGGTCTCGATGGACAAGCACCAGTGGCGCCTTGCGCGGCATTTCGGGGCGCAGTGGGAAGAGGGAATATAGGCTGACGTCTACTACCGGCAGGAAGAACCCTTTGAGGTTGTCCACCGCATCGACAAAGCGATCGCTGGCCCCCAGCATGAGGTTGCCTTGCAAGGCAAAGCGTGAGGTATACACAATGGCCGGATGCTTGTTGGTCCGCATCTGGAAGTCTTCTTGCGAGAGCATCTCGTCAAAAACGATGAACTGGCACGCCTGACGGACCAACACAAGCTCTTCCGTATGCATCTTGGCGGCCACGTTGCTTTTATCTAGAGCATACACGCGCGCCTTATATACCGGCATGACATCCACCGCTTCGTTGTTCAGGCTCACGCTCACCACGCCCCTGAAGTGCAGCTCACCTTTGAGCAAGAACTCACCGGTGACGATGTTCACAGCAAATTCACGTTGACTAAGCCCACCGACAACCATACAACCTCCTACAATCTCATGCGAGACCCGCGTCGTCCAAGCCTCCCAGAATTCTGATCTACGCCCCCAAGTCGAGGACATCTTCCGAAAAACTATATTGATAGACTGTTATTCTATCACAGTCACCACGAGCGGCAAGACCACACGGTCGCCGCCTTCGGTCGGCAAGCGCCCCTCCGCATCATACCAGCCCACCGCCACCCGATATTCGCCCGGCGGCACGCCCGCCAAATCCAGACGCACCGTATCGGTCACAATCTCACCGGGTATCCAGGCCGAGGTGGGGTGCGTATACCCACGCGGCATGGTATCGACTTGCGCACGGATCGTCTCGGTGTGGGGATCAAACAGATGGACGAAGAAAGAATAATCGACATCGGTCTCTTGCAACGCGCCCCAGGTTAGCGCGAGCGTGAGGGCATCAACGCTTTGTTCGGCATCGTAGCCCCACAGCCGCACCACGCCCCCAAAATCGACATCGACCCGGTTCGACAGGTCGGCGGGTGTACCGGTGGCGACCGGGACGGCTTGCAGCTCCAAGCTGCGCAGATCGAGCGGGCCGTGCACTGCTGCGCCCTCCCCATCGAGCAGCGTTAAGGTGAGCGTATATATGCCGGGCATGAGGTCGGCGGGCGGGTCGAGCGTCAACCGCCCTTCGATCAGCGCGCCGGACGGCCAGAGCGCCGGGCTTGATCCGGGCGCGAGCGCGGTCTCGGTTGACCACACCTCCCCCGTATCCACACCACGCAGTGTCCAGCGCACGCGGTACTCCCCTTCCGGAGCCGCGCCGGTCAGCCACTGCACGCGCACCGAGAAGGCTTGCCCCTGTGTGATAAGGTCTGGCGCCACGAACGCGCCGATGTGCAGCGCGGAGGTCAAGGTAAATAGACACGGCATATCGGGCAACGCGGGGCTAGACGCATCCCATACCAAACCATCCACCTCTGCATCACCCAACAGATCGCCGGTCGCCGCGTCATATACGCTGATCTGCAAGCGGTAGCCATCGCCCGGCGGCAACCCCGGCGGCAGCGTCAGACGGTAAGGCTCGGCGACCAGCTCGCCCGACGTCCAGAGCGCCGGCGGATATGCGCCATATATGCCAAGCGGCACATCTTGCTCGGCCCAGAGGTTCCCCGCCACATCGCGCAGCCGCAGCCCCACATGATAATTGCGATTAAGCGTGGCGTCGGCCCGCCAGCGCAGCCACAGGTTAGGGTTACCCGACGCAAGCTCGGCGCTCAGCAAGCTGAGTCCATCGCCAAAGACGGCGGCGGGCACGGCATCCGCCGGGGCAACAGCGCGTGTGGTGCGCACAAGGGGCAGCAGGGCGAGCGCGCCACGTGCGCGCCCGTCGGCGGTCAGCGCGGGGCGGTCTTCCCCATAGCGCGATACGGTCAGTGTGGGCAGATAGACGCCGGGCCCCGGTGCCTGAGAGACTGCGACCGGCACGTCTAATACATGCAGGGCAGGCAGGGCAAGCACGAGCGCAGTATCGGCCTCGCCGCCTTGCCACTCTGCATCTAGCGCAATATCCGGGCCATCGTAGATGTAGCGCATCAGGCGCAGCCCATCGCCAAAGTCCACACCGTCCGGCGCGTGGTAGGGGTAAGTGTGGTATACGAAGTCCATCGTTTGCGGCCCATCGTGCGGTGTCGCGCGCGGCAGTATGCGCAGACCAAGCCACACCGCCGCGCCGAGGATCAGGATAGCAGCGATGCGCCGGCGCTGTGGGGATGCCTGGAGCTTTGCGCCATGCCCGCTTTGAGGGTGCGCCAGCGCCAACAACATCGCCAGCGCCAATAGGGATAACCACTCTGCCACGGTACGGAGCGGTGTGCGCCCCAGCCAAAGCGTGACCGTGTGCGTGCCGCGTGGCAGCGAAAGCCGCGCCCAGCCCAAGCCCGGCTCGGCGCTCAGGGCAAGCGTGCGTCCGTCCACCTCGGCCCTCCAGCCGGGCCAGTAATACAAAGGCAGCGCGAGCACCGCCGTATCGCTCGTCACGCTGATCTGCCAGCGCTGCGAAGCGGCACGCTTAGCCGTGCGCACTCCGGAGGCGACACCTTGCAGTGGCTTGACGCGCGGCGTCAGACCGATGAAGTCGGGGCCGGTGTATGGGCGCGGGTTGACGGTGCGGGGCAGCCACTCGTAACGAATGGTCGTGCCGATGTTGCCGCTGTAATACTCGTAGAGCTGCAAACGTTCGGGAGTCACGTCATGGTCGGTGATGGGGATAAAGTCAGGGCGCAGGTCGATGAGGGCAGAGGCGGCAAGGGCGGTGCACAACAACGCCGCGCCAAGCACCACGCCGCGTCTGGTAAGGGGTCTCAATTCGAGCACGGAGCCGGTCAGCACCGCCGAGAACAATGCGAACACCGATAGGAAGCGCCACGGGAACTGCACCACCGGCAGCATGGGCACACCTGCCCAAAGGGGACGGGAGACCGGCATAACAAGGAAAGCGGAAAGCAGCAGCCCTGTCACCACGAAACCGGAAAACGCCCAGGGGAAGCGCGCACCGCGCCGCCGCTGCTGCCATGCCACCCCACCGAGCGCCGCCCCGCCCGCCACCGTCAGCCAGAGCTGCAACGCGCCCACCGCAAAGGGTGTAACGTGCGCGTCGGCGTCGGTGTCATAGTCGAAGGCAAACCCGCTCTGCGCCCAATCGTCGGCGCGGAAATGGTTGCTATAGTGGAAATAGCCGGTCGTGGAATCTTCGAGCTGCACATAGCGCAGTTCCCCGACTGCAGGCAACCAGAAGCCCGCCGCCAGCATCACGCCCAGGAGGATTGCCGCCGCGCAGATGCCGTACGTCCGGAGCATAAGGCGCCGCCTCCCTCCCGACTGTAACAGCAGATAGAGCGCCAGGAAGGGCGAGAAGATAAAGGCCGAGATATTGTGTGTCAGCAGCAGGGCCGCATACGCCAGCGCTAAAGCCGCCACACGTCGCGCGCTGCGGCGCTCGAATAGACGGTCGGCAGCAAGCAGGATGAGCGGGTAAAAGGCAAAGGCGTAGAACTCCGAGAGAGAATCGCCGCGCACATACACATTGACCATGTGGAAGGGCGCGAAGGTATACGCCGCCGACGCCAACAGCGCGCCCCATGCCGTGCGTAGATGGCGGCGCGTCCATGTATACATGCCGACCGCCGCCAGCAGGAAGCCGAGCAGCTGCGTCAGCTTGAGAGCGGCGACATACGAGAAGCCGAATGCTTTGAGGCCCGCCGCCAGATAATATGGCAGCGCGGCGTAATAGCTAAAGAAGGGATAGCCGAAGCCGAAAGCCGCGTCGGGCATCCAACGCACCGGGAACACGCCGGCGCGCAGCGCGGTATGCATCTGGTGCAGCCGAAAGAGCAAGAACGGGCTATCGCCACCGGCGCGCGTGCTGAGGAACCCCGGCCCCAACAGCAGGGGCGCTGCCGCCAGCACACCCAGAGCAAGGGCTATTAAAAATGGGCGGGCACGTCTCATATGCTCATGGCGCCTACGGCATAGGTGTCACGGTGGGCGGCGCGGTCGGCGTCGCGGTGGATGTCGCGGTCGGCGTCGCGGTCGGTGTCACGGTGGGCGGTATGGTTGTAAAGGTAGACGTCACGGTCGGTGTCGCGGTGGGCGGCATGGTAGTGAAGGTGGGCGGCAAGGGCGTGTCGGTGGGCGGCGCGGAGGTGAAGGTGGGGGTGCTTGATGGCGGCGGCGCGGAGGTGACGGAAGGCAAGGGGGTCAAGGTGGCGGAGGGCAGCGGGCTTGTCGTCGGGGTCGGGACGCTGTTATCTACATGCACCACCACCGAGCTTTCCGCCGTTCTGCCGTTAACGTCGAACGCGATAATGCGCATCGTGTAGGTGCCATCGGGCACTTTGGTGGTATCCCAATAGGCCAAGACCGCCCCATCCGCCGGTTGGTTGGTATAGGGGCCGTCGGCGATACCATAACCACCGGTGGTGTTCTCGCCTAAAGCAACTTCGAGTTGATAGCGGTGGAAGAGCGGCATATCTACCGTGCCGTGCACCTCTACCGTGCCGCTGAGCACCGCGCCGACCGCCGGCTGCGATATCATCACCACGGGGCGTTGGGTGGTCTCGTTGCACGCCTGGACCGGTGCCGGGGGCATAGCAAAGTTATGCGCGGTGAGCCATGCTTGACCCTCGGCGGTGTTGTTGATCCAATCAATCGCGGTGGGGTCGTCAAGGTGCAAGTAATAACGGTTCTCGGTATTGCCGGGGCACCACTGGTTGGCGACCAGGCCGCTGGTCCGGTCTACCGATATGACCTCTATCATAGTTTCGGGGGCAGGCGGGAGGTGATCGACGTGGAAGTATTCCAGGCGGCGGCTCTGACAGGCCTCCCAATCGCGCGTGCCGGTATCGGCGCAGATTTCGAGCTGGGTCACGCGGTTCTGATGCGCGGCGGGCAGCTCGAAATATTGCACAGGCTGACCGGCCAGCGCCATCGCGCCGTCGAGCGTCTGTCGCCATATCGGGGCCGCGCCGGTATACCCGGTCACCCCGGTGATGGGCGAGTTATCCGCATTGCCCACCCACACCCCCACCGCAAGCTGGGGGGTATAGCCGATGGTCCAGGCGTCGCGCTCCGGGTCGCTGGTGGTGCCGGTCTTGACGGCGGCAGGCCGTCCGCCCGGCAAGCTGAGCAAGCTGCCGACCCCGAACTCATCCACGCGCGCGCCGGGGTCTGAGAGCATACTTGACATCAAGAAGGCATAGCCGGGGTCGATCGCTTGTTGTGAGGATGTATCTTCGAGGTGATTGTAAATCTCCTTGCCCGTGCTGTCCTCGATGCGTGTCACGACGTAGGGTTCGATGCGCATACCCCAGTTGGCGAGCGCGGCATATGCCGAGGTCATGTCGAGCAGCGTCACCTCGCGCGCGCCCAGCGCCACCGAGAGGCTTTGATTGCTCTGGTCGCCTTGAAGCTCCAGCCCAAAGTTTTGGGTCACCTGATAGAAACGGTCCCAGCCGGCATAGGCATAAGCCTTTATCGCGGGGATGTTGTAGGAATTGCCCAGCGCATTGCGCATCGACTGGGGGCCGTGGAACTGGCCGTCGAAGTTGCGGGGCGTATAGTTGGGATAGCGCACCGGCACATCCCAGATGATTGTGGCGGGCGTCCAACCGTTTTGGAGCGCGGCAAGGTATACAAATGGCTTGATGGACGAACCGGGCTGGCGCGGCCTGGTCGCCATGTTGATCTGGCCGTCGATACCGGCGTTATTAAAGTCGGCGCTGCCGACCATCGCCAGGATCGCGCCATCTTGCGGACGGATGGCGACCACAGCAGCGTTGTTGACGACGTAGCCCATCGCCGCGAGCTGTTGATCGACGGCAGATTGCGCCAGGTCCTGGATGCGGGGGTCGAGCGTGGTGTATACGCTATAACCGGCACGGAAAATCTGGTCGCCATAGACGCGCTCTAGCCAGTCGCCCACGTGTAGGACATAGTGCGGGTACTGTTGGTCGATGACGGGCGGTTGATAGATGCGCGCCTCGACTGCGGCCTTCTCTAACATACCCTCAGGGTCTTCGGTCCAGTCGGTCTCGCGGATGCAGAGCGGCGGGCTATTCGCCCAGTTACCGTGATAGAGCTGGATGCAGCCGGTGCCGTTGGCGCTTGTCATGAGAGATAACACCTGGTTCATGCGCGCGAGTGCGGCATCTTTGTGCAACACCGGGTCATAGTTCGCCGGCGATTGCGGAAGTCCGGCCAAGAAAGCCGACTCGATCGCGTTAAGCTCGGCAGCCGATTTGCCAAAGTAGGTGCGTGCGGCAGCCTCGATGCCATAAGCTAGGTTGCCGTAATAGACGCTGTTGAGGTAGAAGGCGAGAATCTCGTTTTTGTCATAGCGCCGCGAGACCTCCACCGAGAGGATGATCTCTTGTACTTTGCGCCATGTGGATACCTCGGCGGCTTGGTCTTGGGGCAGTATCGACCAACGCACCATCTGTTGGGTGATCGTACTGGCCCCGGAGGTAATATCTCCGGCGACGAGGTTCTGGACCAACGCTCTTGCGATGGCGAGAAAGTCATAGCCGGGGTCTTCGTAGAAACGCTCGTTCTCGGTGGCGATGGTCGCGTGCAGCATATAGGGTGAGATCGCGTCCAGATCGACCGAGAAGCGCCGCCCTTCTGGGCTGTTGATCTCACCGATCTTCTGCAAGCGCGCGTCGTAGATCACCGTGGTCTGGAAGTCTTCGACCAGCTCCGGCAACGAAGCGATCTGTTCCTTATACTGGTTAATCACCGCGAGCGTGGTCGCAATGACGGCACAAGCGAAGATGAGCAAGGTCGCCAGCAGTACCCCCCCCACGATCACGCCGATGCGGACAAGACGGTCCCGATTGATACCGGGCGATGCCTCTTCCGACATCACAACATGGCCTACCGGCTCATAATCGGCGAAGTCTCTACGATGCGGTATCGTTGGTATAGCGACCGCCGGCGGCGCGGGGCGCGGTTGAGAGGGCGGCTGCCGGGCCACCCCCGGCTGTGTGGGGGGCGCCTCGCCGAGCTTAAAGGCAGCTTGTCCTACCACGGTCGCCTGATGGTCCTCGACCGAAGGTGGGCGGCGGGGCAGCGGGGCAGCGTCATGCGCACCTTCGCGCTTGAGGCGCGCAGTCGGGTCTGAGCTTGTGGTATCGCCTTCGCGCGTATGTTTCACTTCAGATGGCTCGGCAGGCGGGAAGTCGGCGGTTGCGGTCGCGAGATCAGAAGGACGGATCGGCACCGGCGCTGACTTTGGTGCCGGCGCCGGAACCCATTTATCATCTTCGCGAACATACCACTGGTCCGATTTGATGCCGATCATCCACCAACGGCCCGTTTCCGGGTCTTTCAACATCAGGTCGCGCAGTGCGGTCTTTAGCTCTTGATGCGTGATCTGTCCGGCCTCGTACTGCTCGCGTAGGTTATCCACCTCCCATTCGACCCTTCGGCAATGGATGGGGCTGAGTTCATTAGACGTCAGGGGTGGGGGAGGCGCTATAGTATTAGACGGTGCGTCTTCGGGCGGCGCACTCTTGAGGCGCGTACCGGTGTCCTCCGATTGGTCGGGCACGGTTTTGGCATACAAGTCTTCGTCGCGTTCTTCCGGCGGTTTATCGATCGTATCCGTCATGCCCAACTCCCA
>CAZJBO010000027.1:0-14876 GCA_964544075.1 uncultured Anaerolineae bacterium | reverse complement strand
TGTGGGTTTTTCGGTAGCTGCTTCCGTCGGCTCCTCTGTGGGTTCCTCGGTGACCGCTTCCGTCGGCTCTTCGGTAGGTTCTTCCGTCTTCCCCCCGATGACTTCTTGCGTCGGTTCGGCGGCTTCTTCGGTCACCTCAGCTTCTTCGGTTGCCTCGACTTCGAGTATGAATTGATAGGCTACGTAGTTGAGTTCTGAGTAGCCATATTGGGCCTCGATGCGCAGCAGGTGTGAACCTTCTTCGAGATCAACGACCGTCCACTCGGTGGGATTGCCGGGTGTCAGTGTGAGCATGATAGGTTCATCGTTGTCGTCCAGGTCGTCTTCAAAGATCAACGTAAGTTCTTCCGGGACGCCGGCTTCGCCCTCAACGATGATCTCGATGGTATCGCCGTTCGCTACGGGGATAGTATCTTCGGCTTGGTCGGCTGTACGGTCTAGGGTGGGCCAGCCATAGTCCACCAGAACACCTTCGTGTACCGTGTCGTCGGATACGGTATAGATGGCTAGAGTGGGCATGGGTGGCATCTCGTCGTCCTGTGCGGTGACGATGCCGACTGCACTGCCTATGAGTGCCAGAATCAATAGGGTGATGATGGATCGTTTCATAACTGCGCTCCCGTAAATCATGTCTTTGTGAAAATGTTCTTTGGGGTCGGGTCGCTCTTGGGCATTTTAGCAGTTTTGGGGGTTTATGGGAAATGCTCTCTTGGGGTGCCTACATCACTGTATTTCCTCTATATCACCCGCCAAGTAGAAATCGATAATCATTGCGTCCACCAGGCGTTCGAGTGGTGCGTGGTCGTCGGTGAATACGATGTCGGAGGCCACGGTGGGCACCAGCGCGTTTTCGGCATACAGCAGCGCCGTGTATAGCACCGGGTCAATATCCGCTGCGAGCGCCGCGCGGTTGGCTGCAAGGTTGTCGGCATCGGTGGGCTGCATGGTGGCAACCAGGATGCTGTTTAGAGACACAGGTACGTCCATTGTGTGTACGGAGGGGAACACCGTTAGCATGGTTGCGGTCAACGCTTCGATGAGACGGCGGTCGTTAGGTGCCCTTCCTACGTTAATCACCGCTACGCCGTCTGGGGTCAGATGATCGCGTACTTCAGTAAAGAATTCCTGAGTGGTCAGTTGCCAGGGCACATAGGGCACGCGGTAGGCGTCTATGCCGACCACGGCGTACTTGCGGTTGCTGTGGGCGATGGCGAAGCGCCCGTCTTCCACGATAACGTTGAGGTTAGGCTGTGTCATCTCGAAGTAGCGGCGTCCCGCTGCCACGATGCCGGGGTCTATCTCGATGCCATCAATCGGTATGTCACCGTAGATGGCGGTGTACTGTTGCGCCACCGTGCCCGCTGCCAGCCCCACCAGCGCCATCCCCTCCGCACGCACGCGCGCAGCCGCGAAGGGCGGCGCATTGAAGTAGGGCGCGGCAAGGAAATAATCCCAAGTGCCGCCGGTGAGGATGTGTTCGGGGTGCCACTCCGAGTGGATGCCCTGTCCCTCGTTGAGGTACAGGCGGCGCGTTTGATAGTATGGGCTGTCGGGGTCGGTGACCGCGACGACGCGCAGATAGTTATAGGCCGTATCGTGCTCATACAGCAGGGTTGTGCCGGGCTGTGTGGGCTTAAGTGGGCTGCCGAGCACGATCAGCGCCAGCCCCAGCAGCACAATCGGCATCCACAGCAGCCGGAGCGCTGCGCGTGGCTTATACATTGCCAGCCCGACGAAGCCGATGAGCATAAGCAGCCCGGTGAAGGCAAGGAAGGTGCGCGCAGTGCCCAGCGATGGGATGACCAGTAGCACCGGCGTAAACGTCCCCACCAGGCTTCCGAGCGTGCTGATGGCATAGAGCCGTCCGGCGGCGCTGCCGACCTCGTCTATCTGTGCGCCCTGCATGGCAAGGCGCAAGGCGAAGGGTGAGATGCAGCCCAGCAAGGTCACCGGCGCGGCAAAGAGCACCAATATCGCCGCGAATGACCCCGCCGCCACTCCCGCGTCTAGTGTGTATACGGCACCGGCGGCGGCGTGTAGCACAGGGCGCGCCACCAGCGGGACCAGCCCGCCGAGGAAGGCCGCCCAGATGAGGATGCGGTAGAAGGTGGGGTAGTGCGGTGCACGGTCGGCCCAGCGCCCGCCGATGAAGTATCCCAGAGTCAAGTAGAGTAGGATCAGGCCGATGATGTTGGCCCACACAATGTTCGAGGTGCCGAAGACGCTGCCCAACAGACGCCCGGCGGAAAGCTCGACGGCGAGTGTGGTTACACCGGCTGCGAAGACGGAGAGGTAAAGGTAGCGGCGTTCTGCCGTTGGTGATAGGGTCATCGTTTGTAATTACCTGCCGCGCTCACGTCCGTCCCCACGGCTACGCTCATTTGTTCAGATGCTCTTGCCAGAATTCGAACAGCGGCCCGACCGTGCGCCCGTGATAGTTGCATAGGATCGCTTTGGCGAAGATCGATGCGACAGAGAGCACTCGGAGGGTGGGGGGGAGCGTGTTGTGTTTGGAGCTGTCGCGCGTCACTGTGTCGGTGGTGAGTATTTCGCGCACGCCCTTGAGCTTGCTTAGGCGCTTGGGGGCCTTGCCGGTGAAAAGCCCGTGGGTGCAGGTGATGGTGAACTTCTTGAAACCGATGCGCCGCAGCACCCGGACGACCTCGACGATGGAGCCGCCGGTGGCGATCTCGTCATCAATGATGATGGCATGTTTATATTTGCCCAGGTCGCGCCCCAACACGGTGTCGATCTGTACCCGGTCGTCTTTCACGCGGCGCTTGTCCCCGACCGCGAGGCCGATACCGAGGGCTTTCGCCATCTGCGCCGCGCGTTTGGCATAACCGTGGTCGGGGGAGACAACTACGGATTTGCTCAGGTCGTTTATGCTGAGGTGTTCGATGAAGACCGACATTGCGGTGAGGTGGTCCATTGGGATGCGGAAGAAGCCGTGGACTTGTGGTGAGTGTAGTGTCATGGTAATCACGCGGTTAGCGCCGGCGGTTTCGAGCAGGTCGGCGATGAGGCGTGCCGTGACGCAGATGCGCGGTTCGTCTTTCTTGTCGGAGCGCGCGTAGGAATAGTAGGGGATGACTGCGCTGACGCGCGCGGCGGCCCCGGTCTTGGCGATGTCGATCATCATGAGGAGTTCAAGCAGGTGGTCGCTGACCGGTGGGCTGAGCGATTGTATGATGTAAACATCTTTGCCACGCACGCTCTCGCCGAGCTGGATGTATTGGTTATCGTTGCTAAAGCGTTTGACTGTGGCGCTGCGTAGTGGTACGTAAAGATTCCGGCAGATTGCTTCGGCAAGCGGACGGTTCGAGCTGCCGGAGAATACGTATAGGTTGTCGGTTGAATTCATGATATATGGCTCGCGGGTTAGACAATCATAGTTTCTATGCCGGTTTCGTCGGTGATGGTTTGGCAGAGGGTTTCAAGGTATTCGACTTGTGTGACGCTGCTTTCTTCGCCCGGTTTGCCGAAGATTACCAGGTCGACGTTGTGCTCGCGCGCGGCTTTTTTGATGGCTTCGTCAAAGAGGCCCTCTGTGACCAGGCAATCGGCTTCGACGCCGGCTTGTTCGGCGCGTTCTTTTGCCATCAGCAGCAGAAACTCGCCCATGTGTTCGATCTCGGTTTGTACGTCTACCACGATGGCGGCGTGGGTGCGTTGGAGAAATTCGACATCGGCGACAAAGGTGAAGAGCAGCGAAGCATTGCGTTCTTTGGCGATGGCGATAGCTTGTTCTTGAGTGCGGTGGCTGGCTTCGCCGCCGCGCGTTGCACAAAGGATGATACCCATCGGGAACCCCTCCCTAGCCTGCAAATACGAAGAAACGGATAAGTAACCATAGGGTGCCGGTGGCGACCGTGACGATCATGGCCGGCATCCCGACACGCATGAACTTGGCGTAGCTGATTTTGTAGCCGGCGCGCTCCAAAATCCCGGCGGTGACCACGTTGGCCGATGCCCCGATGAGCGATCCATTGCCGCCCATCGCCGCGCCGACCGAAAGCCCATAGAATAGATACTTGGTGTTTTCCGGGTCGAGGTTGATCGAGAGGAAGGCGATCACGGGGAGCATGGCGGCGGTGAAGGGGATGTTGGCGATGGCGGTCGAGATGAAGGATGACGACCATACCAGGACGATCAGGCCGATGATTGGTTGGCCGTTTGTGATGTCGGCCAGGAAGTCGGCTATGTAGCTAATTAGGCCCACTTCTTGGATCGCGCCGACGGTGATGAACAATGCCATAAAGAAAACCAGTGTAGTCCAGTCTACGCGCTGCAACATTTTCTCGACGTCGGTTTCGACCCAGACCAGAAAGGCGGTTGCCCCGATCAGGGCAGTGACTGCCGGCTCCAGGTGGAAGGCATCGCCGAACACAAAGAACAGCAGCGTGATGCCAAAGACGACTAATCCTTTGCGGAGGGTGGCCGGGCTTGTGATCCGTGCGTTCTCTTGCAGCTTAGTGTACAGCGTGTTTGAGATACCGCCACCGATTTTGCGATATTCAGTACGATAGTACCATCGGACGTAGAAGACGAGAACCACCAGCGCCAGCACAACTCCCACCGTTAGGTTGGCGAGGAAGTCATTGAAGCCGATGTCGGCGTAGGAGCCGATCATGATGTTGGTGGGGGTGCCGATGAGGGTGCTGATGCCGCCTATGTTAGATGCCAGCACTTCAGGGATGACCAGCGCGAGCGGGTCGATGCCCAGGGCGAGCGCGATCTGTAGGCTGATGGGGGTCATGAGCAGCATGGTCGTGACGTTATCCATCAATGCAGAGGCAACCGCTGTGATGATAATCATGATGACGACCAGCACGAAGGCGTGCCCTCGGCTGAGCCGGTAGGCCATGAATGCCATCCACTGGAAGATGCCGGTAGCTTCGAGGATGCCGACCATAATCATCATGCTCATGACGAGGAAGATCACGTCGAAGTCGATGTGTTTGATGGCTTCTTCGAATGAGATGATGTAAGCGTCGGGATAGAGCGCGCCGCCGATATAGCTCACGCCGAGGATGAGCGCCGCGCCGAGTAGGGTTGCGGTGGTGTTGTGGAGCTTCTCGAAGGCCATCAACAGCAAGAAGCCGACAAAGCCGAGCGTCGCCACCCAAAAGCCTAAGGTGATGCGGCGTTCTAGTTCGATGTCGGTCAGCCGAATCGCTTTGCCCGCGCGCAGGCTGATGACCTCGTTTGCGCTTGCGTTGTAGATGAAGGGTGTATAGTGTGCGCGCGTGATCTCGATGCGCAAGGAATGTTCGGGCGTCCCACGCACCAGGTCCACCATGAAGTAGCCATCTTCTTGCGTAGTGGTCTCGACCAATGCTTCGGCTGCGTCGTCGGCATAGATGGCGACATCGGCCTCAAAGACAGGCTGTCCCTGCTGGTCTATAACCAAGCCGATGATGACATGTGGTGTCTCAACGTCACCGGCCCCGACATCATCTCCACGGGCCGGCGACGTGGGCAGCTTGACCCACAGCCCGAAGAGGATGCAGCCTAAGACGAGGCTTGCGTATAGGTATTGCTTGGTTTTCGCCATGCACGGGAACTTTGGCATAATTTTTTCCTTGTTTTCACACACTAAAAGCTGTCGTTATCAAAAGCGCCGTCCCCTGCTGTGTCGAGGGCATCGCCCATTTTGTTTTCAATGGCTTCGGGGCTTTCACCGGCTTCCAGGCGCCCCACCACCTCGTTAAACTCAGGCCCCAGGTCTTCGCCCATCTCGCTGCTCATCTTGCGCATCACAGCGCCGAGCGCTTGCGGATCGGCGTTCTCTAAGTTATCTAGGTCGGCCATCCCTTCGAGCGCATCAAGGCGGCTTTCGTCGGAATGCAAGACCTGTACGCGGCGGATGATGCGCGTTAGGTTTGTGCTGTGGCACTTTGGACATTGGGGCGTTGCAGCAGTGTAGGCGGCGATGCTTTTATAGCTAAGGGTAAAGCGTCGTCGGCAATCTTTGCAACGGTAGTCGTATGCCGGCACGGTTGCCTCCTTTGGATTAGGGGTGAGAGGTGACAATATACGGTAGAATATTTTGATAGGATTATAACGCAAGGAACCCTATGAGCGAACCATCTCCCAAACGTCGGCACCCTCTTGATGTTGACCCCGAACCACCCGCTCCCGCCCCGGTACGCCGAGGGCCGGATGTTCGGCTCCCGATCACACGTCCTATTGTGACTCCGATATTGCTGGCGATTCTCGTGCTGGTATACCTGGCTCAGCGTTCGACCGGCCATGCCCTGACCCTCCGGTTCATGAAAGATAACGACGCGATTATCCGGCACGGGGAGTATTATCGGCTGTTTACCCTCATGTTCCTACACGGCAGCTTCGAGCATCTGATTTTTAACGGCTTCGCGCTCTATGCGATCGGTTCTGTGGTCGAGCGTTTCTTCGGCTCGTTGCGCTTTGTCTTGATCTACTTTTTGGGCGGGTTGGCTGCCTCGATTGTTAGTTTGATCTTTACGCCCGCACCGGTTGTGGGCGCGTCGGGCGCGGTTTTTGCCTTAGTGGGGGCCGATGCACTCTTTTTCTACGTGCATCGCGAGATGTTCGGCGCTGCCGCCCGGCGCTATGTGCAGAATATTGTGGTGATCGCGCTTATGCAATTGGTGCTGGGCTTTTTCAGCGACGCGCTCAGCACCACCGGCACGATTGTCGATAACTGGGCGCACCTGGGCGGGCTGGTCGGCGGGTTGATTTTAGCTTGGTTTGTTGTGCCGCATCTGCAGTTCCAGGTCACCCGGCCTGAAGGCTGGCAGAACGGCGGCCCGGTAACGTCTGAAATGCTGCACGTGGTCGATGTCAACCCCCTGAACGACAGCTGGCCAAAGGTGGCGGCCTTCGCCGGGAGCCTGGTGTTGATCTTGCTTTACGTTGTGCTTAGCTGGCGCTAGCCTTTTAACCACTCATGGGGCCGGGCGAGCCGATTGGGTGCCAGGCTAGGCACAATGCATCGGCTGCGCCGACCTTGCCAAAGTCTCGCGCGGCTTTCCCCGTAGGTACGGGGGGGCTGAGCAGCTGCCTTTTATCCCTTGACCGATCCGGCCAACAACCCGCGCATGAAGTAACGTCCCAAGAAGATGTAGACCAATAGAGTCGGTAGAGCCGCCAGTATCGCCCCGGCCATCGGCAAGTTCCACTGTACCGCGCGCCCGCCGGCAAGGTTCGAGAGCGCTACTGTGATCGGCTGGCTGTTGGGGCTGGCGAGCGTGACCGCGAACAAAAACTCGTTCCACGCCTGGGTGAATTGCCAGATGATGACAACCACAAAGCCGGGCATGGAGATGGGGAACATGATGTGACGGTAGATGCCAAAGAAGCCTGCGCCGTCGATTGCACCGGCCTCCACCATCTCGGTAGGCACCTCGGCGTAATAGTTGCGGAAGATCAAGGTTGTGATGGGCAGGCCGTAGACTACGTGGGTGAGGATGAGGCCGGGGATGCCGCCGTAGAGATTGATGCTTTTCAGGAACTGGAAGAGCGGTATCAAGATGCTTTGGTAGGGTATGAACATACCGAAAAGCATTAGCGGGAAGATGATGTTTGCGCCGGGGAACTTCCATTTGGAGAGCACGTAGCCGTTAAGCGACCCCATCATGGCCGAGATCAGTGTGGAGGGCACAACCAATACCACGCTGTTGAGCAAGCTGGGGGCGAACTGGTCCCAGGCATCTGCAAAGCTTTGGATATGTAGGGTTTTAGGCAGTTCCCAGGCCGTGCTCAAGGTGATCTGGTCGGGGCTTTTCAGGCTGGTGATGATGACCATGTAGGCCGGCAGCAGATAGATCGCGGCAAGGACGATCAGAGCGGCATAGATCAAGACACGGTTGGTGCGTTTACGTATGGTCATAGTTCTTGCTCCGAGCGTAAGGTGGATGCCAGGTATGGGACAATGACCACGGCGACCATGACCAGCATCACGACGGCGATCGCGGCGCCTTTGGCAAACTGGTTGCCCCGGAAGGAAGTGAGGTACATCAGGATGGCGGGCACATCTGTTGTGGCGTTATCGGCGCCGGCCATCGCGAAGATGAGGTCGAAAATCTTGAGCGAGATGTGGCCCAGCACAATGATGGCGCTCAGGGTGATAGGTTGGAGCATGGGTAGGATGATGTGGGCATATACCTGTATCTCGCTTGCCCCATCCACGCGCGCGGCCTCGCGCAGCTCGTCCGGGACACCGCGTATGCCTGCCAGGTACATCGCCATCGTGTAGCCCGACATCTGCCAGACTGCCGCAATGATGATGCCTATGAATGCCATGTTAAAGCCGTGCATTTCGGGCCTTTTGACCGTGATGATGGTATCTGCACCGCCCAGCAAGAACCAGTTGAGGATAATCATACCCCCGACTCCTGCATAGACGGCGGCGCGGTTGCGCTTCTGTGACCAATAGCGCAAAGCCAGGACGAAGAACATATCAAAAAGCAAGACGATGATGACCTTTGGCAAGTCTTGCCAGTTGAACTGCATCACCTGTGTCCGGTCGGTGAGCCACTTTATTTCCAATGGTTCGGCCCCCATGAGGGTGGGCAGCACGTTTATCCCGCCCCTGGGCTGGAACATCCACCGCCAGATCGTCCCGGTGACGATGAATGAAAGCGACATCGGGAATAAGAAAATAATGCGGAAGACGCCTTCGCCCTTGATGCCCTGGTCGAGCAAAATTGCCAGGAACATTCCCATCACCAGGCAGCCAAGTAGGAAGAACAGCGTGAAGAAGAATGTATTGACCAAGTCCTGGCGGAAACGAATATCGAGCAGCGAGGTAAAGAGCTTCTTATAATTATCCAGGCCGACAAAGTTTGTAGCGCCGCCGCTTCCCATCCCTGCCCAGTCGGTCATCGAAGCATAGATTGTTTGCCCGATGAAGCCGTAGACAAATATAGCCAGCAAAGCGATGGAGGGGAGCAGCATCAAGAAGGCTACCAGGCGTTCTCGGTTCATGTGCAAGAGCCGCGCGAGTATAGATGAGTAACCTAAGTTCATAACAATGTCTCCAATTTGGAGAGGAAGCGCAGTGAGGGGCGTTCCCCCTGATGGAGAACGCCCCGTATCTTAATGTGAGCTGGCTAAGCCGCGTGTTTTATTCCTCTGCCGCCGGGCAGATTTCGGCCTCGATGCAAAGCTCTTGTGCGGCCTCCGAGACTGCTTCGGCATCGCCGGTGTTTAGGAAGACTTCCATGACGCTTGCGAAGCCGTTCATGAAGGTTTCGTTGGCGACGGCACCGTGTGCCAGGCTGCCGACAACATCATTGGTCGTCCAGTCGGCGGCGGCGCTTTGCAGGTAGGCGTTATAGAGTTCCAAGTCGGTGTCGAAGTGCGCAGCGATAGACCCCTTGAGCGGGTTGAAGGTATCTTGACCTTCGACCGAACCCATGAGGCGCAGCCATGCGAGGGTTGCTTCGCGGTTGGGGGCTTCTTTCGGCAGGCCGAAGGAGTCCGACAGCGCGACGAAGATACCATCGGTGCCGGGTGCGGGCGCCCAGCCGAAGCCTTCGCCCGGTTCCAGTTCTTTGGTGACGTAGAGGTAGCCGGCTGCCCAGTCGCCCATCTCGTTGAAGGCGGCAAGGCCGTCTACGACCATGTCGGTGGCCTGTTGCCAAGAGAGCGAAACGGCATCTTCGTTGGTGCATTCGAGAATCTTGCCGAAGAGTTCCCAAACCGCCACGACGTCCTCATCGGTCCAGGCCTTCTCGCCGGCCCAGAGCGCGTTCCAGCCCTCAACGCCCAGCTCGGAAACCGCGACGGCTTCCCATAGGTGTTTGTGGGTCCAGTTTGCGCCCAGTGTCAATGGGACGATGTCCTGATCTTGCAGCACAGGGCAGATTTCGAGGAAGTCATCCCAGGTTTCGGGAACTTCAATGCCCCACTCTTCCAGGTTGGCGGGGACGTACCAGAGCACGTTCGAGCGATGGATGTTCACCGGGACCGACCAGATGCCGTCTTCGGTGCTGAGCATGTCGAGCAAGCCTTGCGGATACTTCTCGAACCAGCCTTCTTCTTCGTATAGGAAGGTGAGGTCTTCCATGCGGTCTGCTACGACCCAGGTACCGATAAGTTCTTGGCCTGCGTGGACCTGGAAGGTGCTGGGCGGGTCGCCGCCGAGCATACGGGTCTTGAGCACGGCTTTGGCGTTGACACCGGAGCCGCCGGTGACGGTGGCGTTCACAACTTCGACGTTGGGGTACATCTCGTTATAGAGCGCGATCAGAGCTTCGAGTGCGGGACCTTCGTCGCCGGCCCACCACGAGAAGATTTCGAGCGTGCCTTCAGGTTCTTCTTCGTCCTGGGCAAAGGCAATGCCGACGCTAGAGAGCGCGAGGGCTACGATTATGGTCAATACCAACATTTTTTTTCGCACGTTTCTTTCTCCTTAAAACTGTGCCTATCGAATTATATTGAACTGAAAAGATGCGGACGCGAGAGTAGTGTTACGCAGTTTCTAGCTCTGTGCACCTCCTGACTTAAATATAGCACAACGGTTCTTTGTATGTATTGTTAGGTTTGACCTTCGTTGACTTCTACAATTGTACTCTTCTACCGGGCGAGAATCAAGTAGTTTTTGTTCTTTTGACTATTTTGTTTTGGGTCGGGGCAGTCCATTGATTGATGCTTATTTCATAGGCTGCCCTCCGGCGAGAATTAGCATCCTTGCCCCCGCAGAGCGTGTGGAGGTGAGGGCTAGAATGGGCGTTATTGGTGTTCCACGCCGCTTTATGCTATGCTGCCGAGCCGAGATTGTATTGGCACGATCGTCTGATTTAGTGTATAAATCCCCCTCGATATTGAGGCTATAGGTAGAAAATGACAAAAAAGAAAACGACAAAACGCAAAAAAGCTGCTAACCCGCGCCGACGTGGGAAGCTCGTGATCGTCGAAAGCCCGGCAAAAGCTCGGACTATTGGCCGTTTCCTCGGCAAAGGCTATAAGGTTAAGGCCTCGGTGGGCCATGTGCGCGACCTGTTGCGCTCGCGCCTTTCGGTTGATATCGAAAACGATTTCGACCCAACCTACCGTGTGCCCAAAGATAAGCGTGAGGTGGTCAAGGAGCTGACCGCCGACGCCGCGCGCGCAGTTGAGGTCTACTTGGCAACCGACCTCGACCGCGAGGGAGAGGCCATCGCCTGGCATCTGGTCCACGCGGCCAAGATCGACCCGGAACGGGTGCGCCGCGTGGTTTTCCACGAGATCACAGACGCCGCCATCACAGATGCCTTCGCCCGTCCGCGCCAGATCGATATGGATTTGGTGAATGCCCAACAAGCTCGCCGCATCCTCGACCGGCTGGTAGGCTATCAGATCACGCCGATTTTGTGGGAGCGGGTGCGCGGCAGGCTCTCGGCGGGCCGGGTGCAGAGCATCGCGGTGCGCCTGATCGTGGAACGCGAGCGCGGAATCCACGAATTCGAGCCGGAGGAATATTGGTCGGTCGATGCTGAACTCTCGCCCGACAGCGCCAACGGCCACAAGCCCGATCCTTTCATCGCCCGCTTGGTCAAAATCGATGGCGAGAAGGCCGAGCTGCACAACGAGGATGAGGTCAAACCCCACGTAGCCATCCTAGAACGTGCCGATTACGTGGTTTCTGAGGTCAAGAAGGGTACGCGCCGCCGCAAGCCTGCGGCACCTTTCATCACAAGCACGCTTCAGCAAGACGCCGCGCGCAAGCTGGGGTTCACCACGCGCAAAACAATGCGATTGGCGCAGAACCTTTACGAGGGCGTCGATATCGGCGATGGCGTGGTAGGTCTCATCACCTACATGCGCACCGATAGCGTCCAGGTCGCCGCGCAAGCGCAGCAAGAAGCCCGCGATTATGTGACACAGGAATATGGTCAGAAGTATCTGCCCGAAAAGCCACCTGTCTACAAAACCCGTGCGAAGGGCGCGCAAGAGGCGCATGAGGCGATCCGGCCAACCGGCGTGCTCCGCACCCCTAAGCGCGTTAAATCGGCGCTCTCCCGCGATCAGTACCGCTTGTACAATTTGATCTGGCAACGCTTCGTCGCCAGCCAGATGGCCGATGCTATCTATGACACCCTTCGTATCGATATCAAGGCCGGCCTGCCGGGTGAGAAGCACTCCTATCTGTTCCGTGTGTCGGGCCGCAATATTCGCTTCAAAGGTTTCCTTATCCTCTACGAGGAAGCGCACGACGAAGATGCACTCCCCGATGCCGACGAGGGCCGGGTTATCCCCGACCTGAGCAAGGACGAGATGGTAAGGCTGCTTAATCTGATGCCGGAGCAGCACTGGACCCAGCCCCCGCCTCGGTTTACCGAAGCCTCGTTGGTCAAAACCTTAGAGGAATATGGCATCGGGCGGCCCAGCACCTATGCACCGACGATCTCGACCATCCAGCAGCGCGGCTATGTCACGCACGAAGAGAAGCGTCTGATGCCCACCGAAACCGGCGAGCTGGTCAACGATCTGCTGGTCGAATACTTCCCGGATGTGCTCGATGTGGCCTTCACCGCCTCGATGGAAGAACAGTTCGACCGGATCGCCAGGGGCGAGACCGAGTGGGTGCCGGTGATCCGTGCCTTCTATGAACCCTTCGCCCAGCGCCTCGAATACGCGCGCGCACATATGCCGGTGATGCGCAAAGACGAGGAAGTGGGGCGCGCTTGCCCGGAGTGTGGCGCACCGCTTATCATCCGGTGGGGGCGCTATGGTAAGTTCATCGGGTGCAGCACTTACCCAACTTGCCGCCACACCGAACCCTGGCTCGAAAAGATTGGTATAAAATGTCCAACGTGTGCAGAGGGCGACCTTGTCAAACGCCGCACGGGTAAAGGGCGCGTGTTCTATGGGTGCAGCCGGTACCCCGAATGCGACTTTACCTCGTGGAAGCGCCCACTCCCTAAGCCCTGCCCTAAATGTGGCGGTTTGTTGGTCGAGCAGCGCAAGAACTATGCGGTGTGCCTCGCTTGCGAGGAGACTATCCGTGTCGATGCTTCCGAGATGGCAGAGCAGAATGCCGTAGATGATGTAGAAGAAAAAGCGGGAGTGCTGGAGTAACCTTGCCGTCTCTTGGGTGCGTGGACATGCTGCGCCCAGAAGGGAAGACAGCTCTTAACCGCGAACAACACGGATGGCGCGAATAATGTCTCCACGCGCTGCCGACGAGATGCTCTTATGCGCATTTGTGTTGTTCGCGGTGCATCTTTTGGGCCGAAGCCCCCCTTGCGCATTCAGACACTATCTGGCAAACTACATACTGCGCAGACTATCAGCTATCAGTCAGGCGACGTGCCATGAGCAATCCGGTATTTCTGAGCAAAATGACCGCCAACGAGGAGCCGCTGTTTGCCAACGCCAGCTGCGCCGAAGCTGTGCTGACGGTGATCTACAACGGGCGCAGTCAGGGCTGGTTTGACCTCGTGGCCTTCGCCGTGCTGCCGGACGAGATGCAGTTGGTGGTGGCACCAAAGAGCCTAGACCCTCACGGTATCATGAACGGCATTCAGTCGGAGACTATGCCTTTGCTGCGGGCATTGCTGCGCGGCAAGTCTCGTATCTGGGACCCGCGCTTTCTACAGAGTACAATCAACAGCATCGAGACGCTGCGCGCCCAGATCGAAAGCGTGCACCGCAGCCCTGTGCTCTTGGGGCTGAGCCGCCGCCCGTCTGATTATCCCTTCTGTTCGGCCAACCCGCGTTTCCACTCCATGCTAGATTATTGACATCGTTCAGGCTATAATGGCGTCGGTTGGTCGATCACTTAGAGGGGAGTTGAGATGACCACGGATACAGCGCCGAGCCGCCGGGAGCCTACCCCCAACGCCACAAATACATATGAAAGCCCAACCTGGAGCACGTGGACACGGCGTCTGGTGACCGTTGTCCTGTTATGCGCAGCCGTCTTCGCTGCTACATTGCTGCGCCCGATGATGCAGATATTGATGCTCTCCTCCATCATCACCTTTTTGTTGTTTGCGCCGGCCCGCGCCATCACCCGCCGCACTCGCCTCCCCTATGCCGTCTCCGTTGTGTTGTTCTATGTATTGTTCATAGCGCTCTGCGTCTTCATGATCCTTATCTTGATCCCCGCCACCATCCGGTGGAGCAATGACCTGATCGACAGCATCGAGACCGCCTACGTCGATTTACATGCCGACCTTGAAGCCTATAAACCCGAAGATGGCGTTCTGGAAATCTTCGGCGTCAAGATTGATTTCAACCCCATCATTGAGCCGACCCGTAACATTATGTTGGGCAAGCCTGAAGAACCGCCGCTCTTGGTGACCGAGACTGCCGAGACCCCATCGCCCACCGCCGCCCCCGAAGACCTGAACCCGGAAAGCGATAACCTGCTTGACCTCCTACAGTTGGATTTGCGCGAGATGTTCAATAACCTGGTGGATGTGGTCGGTTCCCTCACCGGCACCCTAACCTCCGTGCTCAGCAGCGTCGCCGGCTTCCTGTTCCAGATATTTATGGTCTTGCTCCTATCCTTTGTGATGCTCCTGGACGTCCCGCGCACCTACAATGCCTTCTTCGAGTGGGTCCCGGTCGCCTATCAGCGCGAGTATGCGCTGTTGATAGAGCACATCACCGAAGTCTGGAGCGGCTTCTTTCGTGGTCAGATGACGATCGGCATCATCATTGCCACCCTTACGTGGCTTCAACTAAGGCTAACCGGCATCCCCGGCGCCGAGTGGCTGGCGCTCTTCACGGGGATCGTCTCCCTCATCCCCTCGATCGGCGGGTATATCGCGCTAGGACCGATGGCCTTCATCGCGTTGATTCAAGGCTCGACCGTCTTCCCCCACATGGCGAGTGGGATGGTGTTATTGTTGATTGTGGCGGGGAGTGTTGTGCTCCAGAAAATCATATGGAACTTCATC
>CAZJBO010000026.1:0-15060 GCA_964544075.1 uncultured Anaerolineae bacterium | reverse complement strand
CGCAACCTGATGGCTCCGTATGCGCTCCAGTGGGCGGCGATACGCTGGGCGCGTGCGCGGGGCTATGGCACCTATGACCTGTGGGGCGCGCCGGACGTCTTCGATGCAAATGACCGTATGTGGGGGGTGTGGCGCTTCAAGCGAGGTCTGGGCGGCGAAGTGGTGCGGCATGTAGGCGCGTGGGACTACCCAACAAATCGTGCGTTGTATTATGCATATACACGGCTTATGCCGCGTGTGCTGGGGTGGATGAAGCGGCGGGCATAGGTGAGGGCGTCCCCGGCGGGACGCCCATTGTCTTAAAAAACTGTTATGCTTCGTCGTCCGGGCGCCCGGCTGGGCCGTCCTCCACCTTGTATCCACGCCCAAACGCCGCGTAGGTGAAGCCCATCTCGCGCATCCGTTGAGGGTCGTAGATGTTGCGCGCATCTACCAAGATTGGCTGCGCCATCGATGACTTGAGCCGCAGCATATCGAGCTGCTTAAATTCGTTCCAATCGGTCACCACAACCAGCGCGTCACAGCCCTCGGCCAGGTCGTAGGCGTTCGCGGCGAAGGTCACGTCCGGCATCGCGCGCGCGGCTTGCTCCATCGCAACCGGATCATAGCCCCGCACCGTCGCGCCGGCGCTTTGCAGTGCCTCGGCAACGGTGACCGAGGGTGCGTCGCGCATATCGTCGGTGTTCGGCTTGAAGGCCAGACCCATTAGGCCGATCGTCTTGCCGTCCAAGTCGCCGAGCAGCGCGCGCAGCTTCTGTACCGCCAGATGGCGCTGATGCTTATTGATGTCCATGACCGCCTGTAATAGCTGTGGCTGCCGCCCCTGCACCTGGGCCATGTAGTTGAGCGCTTGCACGTCTTTCGGGAAGCACGAGCCGCCATAGCCGATACCGGCCTCTAGGAAGTGGTGGCCGATGCGTTTGTCATAGCCCATGCCCTGTGCGACCTCTTTTACATCTGCGCCTAGCGCTTCGCAAATGTTGGAAATCTCGTTGATGAAGCTGATGCGTGTGGCGAGGAAGGCATTGCTCGCATATTTAATCATCTCGGCGGTGCGCAGGTCGGTTACCACGATGGGAGCGCGCAGCGGCAGGTGGAGGTCTGCGACCTGGTGGGCGGCTTCGGTATCCAAAGACCCCAGCACCGTGCGGTCGGGGTTAAAGAAGTCGTTGAGTGCCGAGCCTTCGCGTAGGAATTCGGGACAGCTCACCACGCTGAACTCAATCGGCTTTGGTTGGTTCCGGCGGATGATGTTTGCCACCCAGTCGCCTGTGCCTACCGGTACGGTGGATTTGTTGATGATAATCATCGGGTGGTCCATCGCACGCGCGATAGAACGTGCCGCGTCGCGCACATATTGCAGGTCGGCCTCGCCATCGACGCCTTCGGGTGTGCCCACGCAGATGAAGACGAATTCGGCATTCTTTAGCGCTTCCTCATATGAGGTGGTGAAGTGCAAGCGTCCGGCCTGTACGTTGCGTTCGACTATGCCGCGCAAGCCCGGCTCATAGATCGGCATGATGCCGTTCTTTAGGTTTTCGATCTTCTCCTCACTGATATCGAGCGCGGTGATGCGGTTGCCTAGATCGGCGAAACAGGCGCCGGTCACTATGCCTACATACCCAACACCGACAACACAAATTTCACGCATGGTTATTCTCCAATAATAAATTAAGCCAAACGAGGGCGTGGTCTTATCGACCACACCCCCCAGGGCAAGCATACGCAATTTTTCTTCGTAGTGCAACTAACTGAAACATGGAGGGTGCAGCTTACTCCACTGTCGTAAACATCACACGGACCGCGCCGGCCCGTCGCAGCGCGCCCACCAACTTTGCATGATTAACGCCCTCGGCGAGCGCGATCATGTTGCCGCCGCGCCCGCCCCCGCTGAGCTTGGCACCCAGCGCACCGGCGGCGCGCGCTGCCGCCACCAGTGCATCGAGTTCGGGGCAAGAGACGGTCATCTCTTGCAGCAGCGCGTGGTTCTCATTCATCAGCGGGCCAAGCGCCCTTACCTTGCCCGCCGCGATGAATGTATGGGCCTTCTCGACGATGGCGCCGATTGCGTCGAACACGGCTTCCCAGTGTATCGGGTCGGTGGCGCGGAGCCGGCTCACGTCGCCTACTGCGCTCCGTGTCGGGCTAGAGATGCCGGTATCGGCGACGACGAGCGTAAAGGGTGTGCCGATCGCGAAGCGCTGGGGGGGCTTGCCCCGTACGAAATATACCGGCTGCTCGTAGACCACCACTGTGTTGTCGATGCCGGAGGGCTGCCCATGATAAACCTTCTCGACTTCGTACACCAGCTTGTTTAGCTGCGCGTTGGGCAAAGGCTTACCGAGTGCTTCGGCCAGCCCTCGTGCCAGAGCCGCGCTCACCGCCGCCCCGCTGCCGAGTCCGCTGGCGATCGGGATGCGCGAGCGCAAGGTCAAGGTGAGGTCGGGCAGGGGAACGCCGAGCAGCTCAAGCGTGAGGCATACGATGAGCGCAAGCGGGCTGTTGGCAAGGTAGGAGATTGTTTGGTCTTTGTCGGCAGCGATAATCTGTATCCCGGTGCCGGGCGGCGCGGGCGCGGCCTTGACTATGGCGCGTCGGCTGTGCAGCGGGACCGCGATTGCCGGACGGCGATACACGACGGCGTGTTCGCCAAAGAGGATGACCTTACCAGGTGCAGAAGCCATTATGCCATTATGGGAGAGTGGCGTCGGCGACGCCGGAGAGCAACGCAACGAGACTGCCGTTATGCGGCAAGATATATATGACGAACAGCACGGTGAACCCCCAAAGCAGCAAGTCAATCTGCAAGGGGCGGTCGGTGAGCACTACCTCGTCGGGCGCGCCGCCCTCGCCGCGCACGTGGATCAGATAGAGATAGCGGAAGACGCCATACAGCACATAAGGGATGGTAAACATCATAGCGCGGTTTTGGTAGGGGCCGGTCGCCTCGAAGGTATAGAGGGCATAGACGACCAGAGTGCTGGTAGTGACTGTGTTGAGCATGTGGTCGAGCAGCGCCATGTTATATTCTTTGTAGGTCGTGCGGTGAAGCTCGGCGTCCATTGCCAATGTGATAAGCTCCTGCCGCCTTTTGCCCACCGCGAGGAAGAGCGCAAGCATGATGGTGAAGACATACATCCAGGGCGAGAAGCGCTCGACCGTGATGAGGGATGTGCCCGCGCCCACGCGCAGCACGAAGCCTATGGAGATTGCCAGCACGTCGATGATGACGATGTTTTTCAGCCAGAACGAATAGGCGATGTGCAACAGCAGATAGGTTAGCAGCATCAGCGCGAACTGAGGCTTTAGCAGCACGCCGCCGCTCAAAGCAAGGATGGGCAAGATCGTGGCAGCGACAAGCGCGGCACGCACCGAAAGCTGCCCGGAGGGTAGCGGGCGTCGGCTCTTCTTCGGGTGCATCTTGTCACGCTCGATGTCGGCGATATCGTTAATCAAGTAGACGGTGCTTGCGATCATACAGAGCAAAACAAAGCCAAGTAGTGTGTCTACGAACGCTCTCCCTAGCGGGAATAATTGGCCGTCGAACATGATGGGGACGAAGATAAAGCCGTTTTTTACCCATTGCTTGGGGCGCATGGTGCGCAGAAGGCCGGTAAGCGTTTGTTTTCGTATCATAGTAGAATCAATACTCTCCAAAATGTGTTTGCTAGAACGTATTCGTCACCGAGCGCGCCGACCTTTTACTCGCTTCCCCTGCAACTGCTAAGCTCACGTATAGCCTGACGTTTTAACATCAGGTGGCCCAAAGGCAGAACCGGCTGAGTAGTTATCTTTCTTCTACCCTAAACAGATGGTATCCGTGCGGCGGCAGGGCGACGTACATACCTTGTGTATCTAAGTCGTCGCCTTTGTGTTGATATCGTGCGTCGCCGAGCACATCGCAGAACTGCCAACTGCGCCCCGCGAGATTCCCCCACGGCAAGTGCACACGTGCTTGTGATACCTCCGGCGCCAGATTGATAACCACGACCCGCCGCGTCTCCGCGTGCGTCCAGGCATAGGCGATAAGGGTTTTATAGCCGTTATTGCCCCTGCCTGCCGCCGATACATCCAGCATTGCCCACGTCCCATCTTTATAAACCGGCTGCGATGCCTCGGTGAGTAGGCGCGCATAGAAGGCCGGCAGATCACCGCGCACCGGTTCGACCGGACGCCGCCCCAGTTGCACCGGCAGGTTGATATGCGCGCCTTCGAACTGGCCTTCATACAAGAGGCAGGCTCCCGGCAGCGTACAGATCATCAAGGCAGCGGCGCGCGCACGCGCAAGCCCAAAGACAAGCGGCGCGCGTGCTTCATCATGGTTCTCGATGAAGCGCACCAAGCGTTCTTGGTAAGTCATATCCGCGTTCAGGTGGGCGCGCACTGTCCCGACATCGCCCATGCGGAGACGGTCGTAGAGACGCTTGTCATAAGTATAATCAAAACCTTGCTGTTGCAATACCCATCCCAGGTCCCAATATGCCTCGGCCACGAACAAAAAATCGGGGTGTGCCCTACGCACCCGTGGTATAACGAACTCCCAGAACTCGTCGGTGATGTCCGGGTGACCATGCTCGCCCCAGGTGCGCCGAAAGACCTCGTTTATATTGAGCATTGCCATGTCGCAGCGCACCCCATCGCATTGGTTGGCAATGCGGCGCAATGCCTCGACAATCTCGCGGCGCGTGCCGATGTTGGCCGTATTGATTTGCACGGTATCGGTCCAGGGCGGGAAGTACGGGTCGCGTCCGTGTGCATAAATACGCTGTTCCCCGTCCACCTCGACCGCGAAGTATGCATCCGGCGCATTCGCAAGGTCTTCTGGTGTGCCGGGCATAAAATGTCGCGGGTCCTCTATCGTTCCCGGATGGTCGATGGCGAGATGGTTGGATACAAAGTCCAGGAGCAGCTTCATGCCTCGCGCGGCCAGCTCAGCACGGATGACAGCCAGGCCCTCCGGACCGCCCAGGTGGGCATCGACAATATAATGGTAGACCGCGTAGGGCGAGCCGACAACATCATCTGGTGTGAAGTCGGGCAGAGCTTGAGAATATGCGGCCTGTAAGCCGGGATGCTGGCGTGCAATCTCGGCGCTTGCCTTGCTGCGCTGCCATACACCCATCAGCCAGATCGCATCAAAATGATAGCTCGCTAAGCGGTCCAGTTCGGCTGCCGGCACGTTCGCCAGGGTGATCGGTTCGGCATATTGCTCGCTGAGCGCGTGCAGCCATGCCCAGGTATTGATCTCATAGATGATAGGATTTTTAGGCCATGTCATCGTAATACCCCCCCACTACTGAAATGCGCCTGATGAATCCCAGGACATATTTATACTATCAGGAACCATGCAAAAGACAAAACTCCGCCGTGCTGTTTTCCATGCCGCGAGAATGTGTTAAAATGAGGACCGTCACGGGGCAGTGGCGGAATGGTATACGCATTGGTCTTAAAAACCAAGGGACTTAGTCCGTGTGGGTTCGAATCCCACCTGCCCTACCAAGATAAAACGTCGCCTGAACATGTGCCAGCTATGCGGCTGGCATTTGTTTTTGTGCGTGGGGGAGCGTCGGTTACCAGACCCCACGAGAGGCTTCTTCCTTTACAGAATGCCCCCGGCTCAAAACCCCCACAGAGAGCAGGTGAATAGATACCCGCCTCCCCCGCCATCGCTTCGCATTTGCCCAATAAATCTCTATAATGAGACCATCAACATTCACCAGGAGGCATGAAGATGTCCCGTTTAGTATTAAGCGCACTGATGCTACTGACAATAACACTCGCGGCGGCTGTGCCGGTCGGCGCACAAGAAGACCCCAACGACGCTTGCCCCGCGCTGGTCGAGGCCGCGCTGACCGCCACTGCCAACACATGCATCGGCATAGGAGTCGATCAAGCCTGCTACGGCAGCCCGGATGTAGCGGTTACATTTGTAGAGAACAGCGGCGATCCCCCTTTCGAGAAAGACGTAGAACCCATCGCCCTGGCCGCTCTTGAGAACATCGCGCCCACACCGCTTGACCTTGAAGCCGGCACGTGGGGCGTGGCAGTCTTGCGCGCGGCGTTGGAAGAACACCCGGTGACATTTGTCTTGATGGGCGGGGTATCCCTACAGAACGCCGCCGAACCAGACGAGGCCGAAGCCGCGCCGGAGATAGAGCCGGTCGCAGCAACAACCAACACGCGCGCCAATATCCGCGAGGCACCGGTCGATGGGGATGTCATCGAGACATTGGATAACGGCACGCCGGTTGACATCATCGGCCTCAACGCCGCCGGCGATTGGTATCAAGTCAAGCTCGCAGACGATACGACAGCATGGATCGCAGCCTTTCTGCTCAACGTGAGCGATACCGAAGCCGCCGCCGCGCTCCCGGTCACCGAGGTTGGCGCCGAGACAATACCCGCCCCCACCGGGCCAGGGCTGGCGCAAAACTTCACCTTCGAGAGCCTCTCGGAAGCCCCGTGCGACGAAGCTACCAACGCGCTTCTAGTGCAAAGCCCAGACGCAGAACCGGCGACCTTTATCATCAATGCGCTGCCGATTACGCTGCACGGCACGGTGGCCTTCACACAGACGGTTGACGACAAAGGAGCCGACCTGCTGGTCGTATATCTAATTGATGGCGAACTTGAAACGCGCATCGGTGATATGGAAGTAGCCTTAACCACAGCAGGGCAAGCATTCGGCGCCGTACTGGGGGAAGAGGCACATCTAACCGCGCCATCGTCGGAAGCCATGCACAGCGCGCTGCAATATACCTGCCGCAACGCCGCCGCCCCAGACCTTTTGCCACAAGCCATTGATGCCGAGGTTTGCGATACAGACGTGGCGTTCCTCCACACCATCACCGCCACAAACGACCTCGACCGGGCGATAGTGCTGTGGGTCGATGCGGAGATGTCGATAGAATTCGAAGCCGACGAGACAAAGACCTTCCCGGTTGCGGACGGCGCGCACAGCTTCGAGCTTTGCGAAGTGGACGCCGAACCGGGCAGCGCGGACTGCGGCACAAACGATTTCAACGCGGACCGCGTGATTGATGAAGATCAAGTGTGGCTGGGGTGGTGGCCTGAGCAACCGGAATAGAGACGGCAGGGCTTGCCTCAATCCATCATCATACCCGCCGCGCGTCGCCCAATCTCGACCGCATAATTGGTGCCCCGGTCCCAGGGGTAAACCTGACTCATGCTGGCCCAATACAACCCGTCGATGGGCGTCTTGAGCGCCGGGATGCGCGCCGACTGGTTCACGAAAGGTACAGGCTGTGCATAAGGCACACGGAACAACCAGTGCTTGCGCACCCAGGTGCGCGTAAAGCCGGGGTTGACCTTCTTCAAGGCCGGCAAGAACCGGTCTACGATCTCTTCTTCGCTCAGATTGAAATACTCGTGGTCGCGCGGCAAGTAGTCGCCCAGATAGACAATGCGGTCGCCGTTGAAGTGTGTAGGCGAGACATAGTTCGTGTGCTCGACAAGCGCCAAGAACGGGAAGGGATTCTGGCTCTTATCGGGGTGGTTGGCCGGCAGGTTGAGCCAATAGGTGCCGTCGGTCATGAGCTGCCTATCCAACGCGAGGATAAGCACGAGCGCGCCCATGCTCTCAAGCGCATCCACCTGTGCACCATAGGCCGCCGGCAGATCAGGGACCAGCCGCCGCAGCAAGCCCGGCGCGGTGGTACAAAGCACTTTATCAAAGCGCCCGCCCCGCGCGCCCGCTTCGACGTCAAGGCCGCCCTCTGCATTCGGCGCAATGCGCCCGACGGGGGTCGCGAGGTGGAGGCTTGCGCCGGCATCGCGCACCGCCGCCGCGATATCCTCCAGCGCAGCTTGGAAGCCGCCCTCATAGGTGCCGAGCGCGGCAGTGCGTTTGTATAAGCGCGCCCACATCCACGCCATGTTTACCCGGTCGTACAGCGCGCCGAACTTGCCGATTAGCAGTGGACGCCAGAGCACCTCGTACGCTGCATCGCCGACCCATCGCCGCAGCCATGCGTCGGCGGTGTACTTCTCCAGCTTGACGCCGTTTTTGTAAAGCGTCAGCAAAAAGGCTGCCGCACCAAAGCGTAGTTTAGAGAGAAGCGATATGCCGGGGATGCTGAGCACGTTCACCACACGCGCGAGCAAGGCGACCGGGAGGACTGGCTTGTCCATTGCAAACGTGCCCGACTCGCGCCAGATGCTCGTGACCGGGCTGGAGAAACGGAGTTTGTCTGCCGTGCCGATTTCTTCGAGCAGCGCCATCACATCGCTATCCGTGGCGAACCAATGATGATAGAACTTCTCTAACGTCCAGTCCCATTCCGGGGTGCCGAAGCCCGCCGCCAGGCCGCCGACCGTCTCCTCTGCCTCGTATATCGTCACCTCATGTCCGGCGCGCGCCAAGTCCCATGCGGCGGCTAATCCGGCTGCGCCTGCGCCGATGATTGCTACTTTCACGTGATGTGCACCCCTTTTTCTTTTACCTCGGTCGCCTTCTCTTGTGCGCGGCTGAAGTCCCCCCAGCTTAGCCCCTTGCGGACAAAATACCAAAGGCCCAAGAGCGTCACCGGGAGGAAGAGCGCTCCGTGCAATACCAAAGTGTACCCGCCCGCGATTGCCTCATCGACACCAAACGCTACCAGAGTCGCAATGCCGGGGCCGTCGAAGGTGCCGATATAGCCCGGCGCGGAGGGGATCATAGTCGCGAGGTTGACTACTGCGGCCATGAGCATCAACACAAAGAAGCTGGTATCGAAGTCGAATGCGTGCATGACAAACCAATACTTAAGCGTCTCGGTTAGCCAGATCAGCACCGAAGCAAGCAAGATCATCAACATATCGCGGGGGCTGCGCAACGCCACCAGACCGGCCATGAAGTTATCGACCATATTGTGCACCGCTTCGCGGAAGCGCTGCGAGACAAAACGGTCGATAAGCCAGCCGTATACACGTTTCGCCAACGCCGGACGTGAGGCTAGGTAGAGGAAGATTACCATTGCAATGAAAAAGAATACGGTCGAGATGGCCGCGAGCTGGAACAACCAGGTTGTCTTACTCTCTATACTGCCGAGGGCGAAGGGCAAGCCAACGAAGACAAAGATCAACATGGTCAGCCCGTCAAAGATGCGGTCCACGACAATGGTCGCCAAGCCCGCCGCGATGCTGATACCCTTATCACGCCAGAGCACATAGGCGCGGAACACTTCGCCGGCGCGGAAGGGGTATATGTTGTTGCCCATATAGCCGATGACAACTGCCGGGAAAAGCTCGCGCGTGGGGATGGGTTTAATCAAGCGGAGCTGATAGTGCCAGCGCCACGCCCGAACCCACACCGCGATGAAGTATACGCCCACCCCCGGCAGCAGCCAGATGTAATGTGCATGGCGGATGTGTTCCCAGACCTCGCCCAGATTTAAGACTTCGAGCGCCCGCCACAAGAACACCGCACTAATCAATACACCTATCCCCAACCCAAGCCAGCGTCGGCGGTGCGTGGGGTTGTCGCTCTTGCTCTCGTTTGTCATGCTTGTTCCTAACCAAAGCTAGCCAGTGTTCTATTTTACACCATCGCCGATGGTGCGCACATTGAGATATTCTGGGGCCGGGAGCATCAACAAGTTCATTAGTAGCTATGGGCTGAGGGCGTCCTCGTAGGCCGCCAATGTCGCACGAGCGCTCTGCTCCCAGCTAAAGCGCGCCGCCTGTATCAAGCCACGCATCCGCAGCGCCGCAGCAAAGTCATCTTCTGTTAAGACCGCCAAGATCGCGCCGGCCAGCGCGCGTACATCGTCCGGCGGCACCAAGAACCCCGCATCGCCCACCACTTCGGGTATCGATGATGCATCCGCTGCCACTACCGGTGTACCACATGCCATCGCCTCCAGCGGCGGTAAACCGAAGCCCTCGTAACGCGAAGGGAATACAAAACAACTTGCCATACGCATGAGCGCGGGTTTATCTGCCTCATCTACCCAGCCGAGAATGTGCACAACATCTGTCAGACCCAGCGCCTTGATGTGGGGATGCAGGGCCGGGAAGCGCGCCGTATCTGTGCGGAGCATCCTGCCTGCCAGCACCAACGGGACTTCGCCGCCGGTCGCCTCGCCCACATAGGCATATGCCGAGAGCAGTGCGATTACATTCTTGCGCACGTCGAAGCCGCCCAGATAGAGCACAAAGCGCTCCGGCAAGCCATACTTTGCGCGCACAGCAGGATCACCAGGGCCGGGTGTTGCACAGAAGACATCGGAGGCGGCCAAGTACACCGTGCGCACCTGTTCTGCCGGCACGCCGATATGCATCATAATGTCCTGCCGCGAGGCATTCGAATCGGTAAGTATTAACGCGGCACCCGGCGTGGCGGCGCGCGCCAGCGCGGTATAGGCGCGCGCCAGCATCCCGCCGCGATACGCCGGGCGCACTGCCGGGATGATGTCGTGCACCGTCACAATAAAAGGGACCGGCGCGCGCAGCGGTGGCCCCCAATAGGGCACGTGCGCCAAGTCTGCACCCCGGCACGCCGCCGGGAAGGTGTGTTGTTCAAACCAGAGCTTGCCCATGTGTCCACCCAGGCGCGGTGGCTTCACCACCACACGTACACCGCCGGGCACATCGTCCGGTGGGCGTGGTGTGAGCAGGGTGATGTCCAGCTTAGGGGCAAAGGCGCGCATTGCGGGCAGCAGGTTGCGGATATATTGCCCGCTGCCCGTGTTGGGTTGGTCCCAGAACCAGGCGTTAATCACTAAGCGCATCGAAAGATTCTGCCTCACGCACGACAAAGGGCGCGCGCGCGGCCAATGTCTCGCCGATGAAGAACTGTATCTCATACTCGCCCGGCGTGAAGCCATCCTCTAACTCGAAGAAATAATAATGGCCGTGTCCGCTGAGCTGATTGCTCCAGTGCTCTTGGGTCACGCTGAGCAGCTCGCCGTCTCGATAGAGGACGCGCGTGATGGAAGCGCTCCAATTCACCCGGCTGAATTCATAGAAGACAAAGATGCTGGGGAAGCCCGGCGCAAACTCGGTGTCGGGGTTAAGCGGTTGGCCGTTGCGCGTGATGCCGTCCGAAAGCGCATAGATGTTCATGCGCGCGCCTGGGTAGGGCGTCACAAGGCATATGATGGGCGTTACCGTCAATGGGATATGCACAGGCGTAGGGCTGGCGGTCGATGAAGCTGTCGCGGTGGGAGTCGTCGAGGCGGTGGGCGTGAGCCGCACGCCGAACCCGGTCACCGTATGCGTTCGCGTGGGGGTAGCGCCGGGTGTCCGAGTCTTACGGGGAGGCCGTGTGGCGGTACGTGATGCGGTTATGCTCGGTGTGGCGGTGGCGGTGGATGTATACGTAAGCGTGAGAGTTGCGCTCGCGGTCCGGGTTGGCGTGGCAGATCGCGTGATGTCGGGCGACACTGCATCTGCCGACGCGGTGGCCGTCGGGGTTGGTGTAGAGGTAGACGTGGCGGTTGCTGCGGGCGGGGCGGTGGGCGTAAGGGTATGGGTGACGGTGGCCGTCGAGGTCGGTGTAGAGGTGGACGTGGCGGTGAGCGTTGGTGTTGCGGTAGCGGTTTGGGCGGGGGTTAGGGTCCGGGTATACGTAAGCGAGGGCAAAGGCGAGGGGGTTATGAGGGCAAGGCGTGGCGATACAAGGCCGGCATATAGCCCTGTGAAAGCGCAGATCAGGGCGGCACATAAAACAAGGAGTGTGCTCAGATGTGCCGTCCGCTGCCGCGCTATGAGGCGCAGACGATAATAGGGCATACGCCGACTGCGGCGATAATTCCGCACAAGACCGGCAAAGGCGACCAGGGCCACCAGCCCCAGCGCCAGGATCAAGCCCGGTAAGAAAGTAGCGAGAAATTTTAGTGTCATCTTATCCATTATAACAATGCGCGGCGGCGTGGTATAGTTGTAACCCGGCATTAGCCTGATATTCTCACCGTATCCTAATCTTCTTACAACCTTTCCCCAAATCTATGAGGAGAACAAATGCCCCGGAGAGTGTTATGACATTTGAGATTACCCCCTACAGCCGCTATGACCGCGAGGCCGTGCTCCGACTCCAACAATCGAGCACACACATCCACAACCATCTTGACTGGCGCGCTCCGCATGAATGGCTTGACGATACCGCAAGCCAAGTCCGTTTGGCGCGGGCCGGAGGGCATATAGTGGGCAATATGTTGGTGTCGGCCCCATACAACGGCGCAAGCTGGCTGCGGATGGTTGCCGTAGCCGATACACATAATGTTTCTTTGATGCTCGACGCCCTCTGGATTCAGATGCGGCTGGCGCTGGCAGATTGCGCTACCCGCAAAGTGGGCATGTTGACCACCCGCAGTTGGATAGCAAACTATCTGCCGGCACTGGGCTTCCATGTATCAAACCAGGTTATCACCTTCGAACGCAACGGCCCATACCTCCCTACGCCGCTGCGCGCCGATCTAACCATACGGGCGGTCAAACCGGAAGACCTAGAGGCGGTGCGGGCGGTGGATGGCACCGCCTTTGCCGCGATGTGGCAGTATGGGTCTCGCGACCTGCACGATGCATACCGCATCGCAGCGCATTTCACCGTTGCCGAGATGAACCGCCGCATCGTGGGCTATCAAATCTCGACCGTCTCCCACGAGGGCGGGCATCTGGTCCGCCTGGCGACCGCACCCCGTCTGCAAGGGATGGGGGTAGGGAGTATGCTGCTGGGCGAGACGATTGAGTATTTCCTCAAGCATGGGCAAGAGCATATGACCGTCAACACCCAAAGCGACAATTTTAGCTCACAGCAGCTATATCGTCGCTTTGGGTTCGAGCAGGTCGGGAAGAGCGTGCCGGTGTGGATGGTTACGCTCTGAGTTCTACATCTCGGTCCGGCCTTCGAGCGCGCGGGTGAGGGTCATCGCATCGACATAGTCGAGGTCGCCGCCGGTGGGCAAGCCGCGTGCCAGGCGTGTGACTCGATCTACCAGCGGCTCGATGCGTTTTTGAATGTACATAGCGGTAGCGTCGCCTTCGAGACCGGGGTTTGTGGCGATGATGACCTCGGTGATGCGGTCGGCGCCGTCTTGCTCTTGCACCCGCGCGATCAGCTCGCGTATGCGTAGATCGTCGGGGCCGATACCCTCTATCGGGCTGAGTGCGCCATGCAGGACATGGTATAACCCTTTATAGCTTTGGGTGCGTTCGATCGCGAGCACATTGAGCGGTTCCTCGACCACTGCGACGATATGCCGCGCGCGGTCGGGATCGGCACAGATGCCGCAAGGGTCGGTTTCGGTGATGTTGTAGCAGATCGAGCAATAGCCGGTTTCCATCTTGAGCGCGGCGATCGCCTCGGCCAAAGATACCGCCTGCTCGTCGGGCGCGCGCAGCAAGTAATATGTAAGGCGCGAGGCACTCTTGGGACCGATGCCCGGCAGCCGTGAGAACTGCTCAATAAGGCGGGTCACCGCTTCGGGTATGGCTTTGCTTAAAGCCGATCTTCTATCTGCCATCAGCCACCCAACAGCCCACCCAGGCCGCTATCACCCATCATGCCGGCCAGCGGACCGGCAATCTCTTGCATCCGTTGGGCGACCATATCCTTGCTGTGGCTCACGGCTTGGTTCACCGCAGCAACGATCAAGTCTTGCAAATCTTCGAGCCAATCCTCATCTTCCAGATCAATCACGGCAGGGTTGATGCGCACCTCGCGCACCACTTGGTGTCCGGTGATGACCACGGCAATTGCGCCGCCGCCGGCGGTTACCTCGAAGACCTCATCACCCATCGCCTCTTGCGCGGCGGCCATATCCGCCTGCATTTGTTGTGCTTGCTGAAGCACATTGCCAATACCGCCGGCAGCCGCCTTGCCGAAGCCGCCGCCTTGCCGTCGTGCTTTTCGCTTTGCCATTATCTAACCTCCGGGTTGCTTTTCCTCGAAATCTTCAATGCCGGTAATTTTACCACCCAATGATACGGCGGCGTCAAGCAGTTTGTCGCCGGAGACCGGCGTGCTGCGCGCGTCGGTACCGGAGGTCGCATCGGCAGCCGGTGTTCCACCAACAACAACACGCACCGTCATCTGTACACCAAACATCTGGGCGATCACGTTCAACAGCACGTCGAAGTGCTCCTCCGCCTTGTTTTTGATGACCTTGCTGGATGCGTTTAGCACAAGCTCCTTACCCTCTATCCGGATGGGTTTGGTATTGATGAGCAAGCCAAACGCGCGGCGGGTGGGGTCGGTTTGCTTAACCAGGTTCAACAGCTCATCCCAGCGCGCCGACATCACGCTTAGCTCTGCCTTGCCGGACGGCGCCTGCGGCGGCGGGGCAGCCGGTGCAGAGGAGGCAGGGGGCGGTGTGCTGCGCGTGGGCGTAGGAGTGGGAGACGGCGGCGGGGGGGCGCTGCGCGTGGGCATGGTACGGGTGGGCGGCGCAGATGCGGGCGCGGTGTGGGCGGGTGTCGGAGCCGGTGCGCGTTGTTCCGTTGCCACTGCTGCCACTGCCGGGCGCGTGCACTCGATCAACGCCATTTCGAGCGGGAGCTGCGGTTGCCAGCCGCCGCGCGTGTTGTTCACCGCTGTGTTAAAGGCTTTGATGGCGCGCAAGAGCAAGTCGGTGTCGGCGGTCTCGGCCTGTGCCCTCACGGTGTCGAGCACGGTGTCGGATACATCAACCAAGTCTGGCCCGCCGGCATGGATAAGCAGAACGTTGCGCAGCCACTCGACGACCTCACGGGCAGTCTGGCGGGGGGCAGCCCCGCCGTCGATGGCACGGTTGATGGCCTCCAAGCCTGCCGCTGCCGCGCGGTCGAGCACTGCTTGCACAATCTCGCCGATGGCTTGGTTGCCGGATATGCCCAAGACTGCCTCGGCGGTGGCGCGTGTGATGCGTTCGCCGGGATCGGAGACGAGTTGGTCAAGTAGGCTAATGGCATCGCGAAGACTGCCGGTGGCCTGTCGCGCGACCAATTCGAGGGCACGCGGGTCGGCCTCTAATCCCTCGTTCTGCACCATCTCGGAGAGCCGTGCGACGATGCTGGCGGTGGCGATGCGTCGGAAGTCGAAGCGTTGGCAGCGCGATTTGATGGTGGCGGGCACTTTGTCGA
>CAZJBO010000025.1:0-15173 GCA_964544075.1 uncultured Anaerolineae bacterium | reverse complement strand
GGACGTCGAGGCAAGCCGCCGCTTCGATGGGCCACAAAGCCCCTCGTGCGAGAGCTGCCATGAGGACGTCCTCGGCCCAGACTCTGCGGTCAGCGCGCACAACGACCACGACCCCGACTTGCTCTCTTGCCAGACCTGTCACTCGATCACTTACGACAACTGCTGGTCTTGCCACACCGAACAAACCCCGGAAGGCGAGCCATACTATGTAGTAGACTGGAGCCACCTCACCTTCATGATTGGTCGCAACCCGGCACGCACCGCCGACCGCCCCTATGAGTATGTGACACTGCGCCACATCCCCGCCGAGCGCGACGCCTTCGACTTCTACGGCGAAGACCTGCTCTCCAACTTCGACGCCAAACCCACCTGGGTCTATGCCACCCCACACAACATCCAACGCATCACACCCCAGAACGAACGCTGCGAGAACTGCCACGAGAACCCCGACATCTTCCTGACCGAAGACAAAATCGTGCCCGCCGCCGCCGCCGAAGAATTCGCTGCCTCCGGTGAAGCACTGCCCGATACGCTCGACATCAACCGGTACATAGAAGCCAACCAATCGGTTATCGTGGAAGGCGCCCCTCCATTGCCAGAAGGATATGTGCCCGAACCAGAAGAAGAGCCAGAGGAGGAGGAGGAAGAGGAAGAAGACCTGTTCGGATAACCCGCTCTACGCAGCAATTACCAACAAATCGATCCGCTTTTAGTTCTTTTAGTTAAGGAGAAGCAGCCCTATGAAACGCCTTTCAAGCCTATTGGCCGTCCTTCTAACCCTGAGCATGTTGCTCGGTGCGATGCTACCCTTCGCCGCCGCACAAGATGATTTCACCGCATACCTCGATGAATTCATGTCCGGCATACCCAAAAACTACTATGTGGTCAAGGTCGAAGACCTCAACACCGAGTTGGTGGATAGCCCCCCGTTCCTGCTCGACGTGCGCCAGCCGGCAGAATATGAGGCAGGCCACATCGAGGGCGCCGTCAACGTCCCCTTGCGTGAGGTAGCACAAAACCTCGAAAAACTCCCCGGCCTCGACGCCCCTATCGTGGTCTACTGCAAAAGCGGACACCGTGGTGCGCTTGGCCTAACCGCCCTCAAGCTCTTGGGCTATGAGAACGTGCGCAACCTCTACGGCGGCATCATGGCATGGGAAGCCGCAGAATACCCCACCGTCACCGAGCCGACCGAGGCCGAAGCCGGCACAGTGCCCGATATCGACGCCGACCTGCTGGCAAGGATCGACGCAATGCTGACCAATATCCCCGAAGGTTGGGGCATCGTCAGCGCCGAAGACCTGAGCATAAGCCTCGCCGAGGCCGAAGCACCCTTCTTGCTCGACGTCCGCACCCGCCGCGAACTGGCCGCCGGCTTCATCGAAGGCTCCGTAGCCGTCGAAATCCACAACCTGGCCGGTACGGTGGGCGTGCTGCCCGAAGACCTGAGCACCCCTATCGTAGTCTACTGCGGCAGCGGCTGGCGCTCGGCCATCTCTGAGGCGGTCCTATGGACTATGGGCTACGAAAACGTGCTCAGCCTAAAGGGTGGCATCCGCGCCTGGCGTGCAGCGGAATATCCGCTCGCCCAAAGCATGGCACGCGCCGCCGATTACTACCTGACAAACCGCCTACCCGAAGGCTGGGGCATCATCAACGCCGAAGGGCTGGCCGAAGCTCTGGCAGGCGACGCAGCACCGCTCCTGGTGGACGTGCGTCAGCCGGAGGAACTCGAAGCCAAAGGCTATATCGAAGGCGCCATCAACATCCCCTTGCGCGAATTGGCCCAACACCTCGACTTGCTCCCCGACCTGGACCGCCCGGTTGTGGTCTACTGCGCGAAGGGACACCGGGGCGCGTTGGCGATGGCCTCACTACAACTGCTCGGCTATCAGGCCAGCAACCTCAAGGGCGGCTTCAGCGCCTGGGTCGAGGCCGGATATGACGTCGCAGAAGGCCCCGCGCCCGAAGCCGAAGCCGGTGAGGTGCCGGAGGTCAGCGCATTTGTCCTCGAAGCGGTCGATGCAGCCCTAAGCACCACCCCCGAAGGATGGGGCACCATCACGGCAGAGGCGCTCGCGGATATGCTGGACGACGAAGCAACCCAACCGGCAGCCTTGATCGACGTGCGCGAACCGCAAGAATGGGTCGCCGATGGCATCATCGCCGGTGCAACCCTGGTTCCGTTGCGCGGCCTGGGCACATATCTGGACACCCTGGAAGGACTCGTGCCCGACAAGAGCGCGACCATCGTGGTCTATTGCAAGGGCGGACACCGTGGCGCCATCGCCATGCAAGTTCTGCGCGCAGCCGGCTACGAAGACGTGCGGAACCTCATCGGCGGCATCAGCGGCTGTCAGCCGACAGTATGCCCGATCGCCGAATACGAAGAAGAATAAAGCTGTCTGGGCCGGCCCTCCGGGAGGGCCGGCCCCACGCCTTCAGAGGTCAACGCAGAAGGGATGGTTCCGCACCACTCGCAGCCTTCTGCTTCCGCGTTGGTCTAGAAAATGTTATCATTTAGACCTACATGGCTGGGCTAGGCCGCTCTGTGTCGCGCACAGTGACCGCCAGGCTCGACGCCCTTAACAATGATGAGGGTTGTTTTCGATGCATCATAAGAAAAACTGGTTTGTTGTTGTCATCGCCGTGTTTCTACTTGTGGTGACCGGCATCATTACAGGGGGTGCGCTGGCACAGGACGATGGCGACGCCGGTAGCGCTGATAGCGCTGATAATGAAAACACTTCCGGCGGCCCGTCCAACCTGGGGGCGGATTACCTGGGTACGGAGGTATGCCTGGCCTGCCACAGCGATGTCGCAGATAGCTGGTTCACAACCGCGCACGCACAGACGCTCAAGGAGGCCAACGCCGAAACCGTGCTGGGCGACCTGTCGGACACCGCCGCGCTAACCATCACCTGGCCGGACGGCGCAGAGCGCCCGATCACCCTGGACGACATTAGCTACGTCGTCGGCTACCGCCATACCCAGCAATACATCAGCATCCAACGACGCGAAGACGGCACCAACGCCTTCTATGTCCTGCCGGTCATGTGGAACATCCCCCAAGAGGAAAGCCAAACCGGAGTTTGGACCGCCTACTTCCCCGACGACTGGACCGCACCAGAGCGTGATTGGCGCACGGCCTGTGCCGGCTGCCACACCGCCGGTCTGACACCCGAAGTCATGGATACCGACTGGGTAGAAGGCGACGCGGTCGAGTTCGGCGTCGCCTGCGAAGCCTGTCATGGGCCGGGCGGCGAGCACATCAAAAAGCCCAGCGTAGGCAATATCGTCAGCGCGCCCGATGCACAAATCTGCGGCCAGTGCCACAGCGTCGGCACCGACCCCAGCGGCGTGCACGGCTACCCTGTCGGCTACCAACCGGGCATGACGCTCGACGAAACGGTATTCGTCCCGGTGGGCCGGGACGATACAGAAGTTTGGTGGGCAAGCGGCCACGCCAAGCTCAGCAACCACTATGCCGAATGGCTGAACACCAAACACGCAACCGCACTCGACACGATGCGCAGCAGCGAATGGGCCGAAGATTCTTGCCTCCGCTGCCACGCCACCCAGCCCGCTTCGATCGATGATGCAGATTGGACCCTTGAGAACGCCGAGTACGGCATCACATGCGTCGCCTGCCACGACGTCCACCCGATGGAGGGGGCCGGCGACCAACCACACGCCCTGAGGACCGACCCCTATACACTCTGCGCGACCTGCCATACCTGCTGCCAGGAAGACGGCTCACCACTGCTGGTGGGCGGCAAGCTACACCATCCGGTGCAAGGAATGTTCGAAGGGCTGCAAGTCGTTGAGGGCATTGAGGGCATCCCCTCCGGACACTATGGCGCAATGGGCGAAGAAAGCTGCACCCACTGCCACATGACGCCCACCATCCAGATCGGCGTATACGGAAGCGCCGCCAGCCACGCCCTCACCATCGCACCCTCCGGCCCAATAGAAGAAGGCCAGCCGGATTCTTGCACCGGCTGCCACACCAACATCAGCCCCGAAGCGATGCAGCAGCACATCCAAGATACTCAAGAGAGTATTGCCCTCCGGCTGCAAACGACCAACGAGGCGCTCCGGTCGAACCCAGATGCGCCGGGATGGGTGACAAGAGCACTGGAATTTGTAGAAACCGACGGCAGCTTGGGCATCCATAACTATGCTTACATCGATACCCTGCTGTATAAGATAGAAGCCCAGCTGGGGCTGGTACAGAACAACGGCCTGACAAGCGTTGCATCCGTCACAGCCGAAGACCCGGAAAATTGCGCAGAGTGTCACCACGACGTGCACGATGTATGGCAAAACTCACCCCACGCCAACGCCTCCCTCACCGACGTCTTTGCACAAGACCGGGCAGCCAGCGGGCAACCCACCTACTGTATGCGCTGTCACGCCTCAGGCTATGACCCCGACACCGAAGAATATGTCTTCGAGGGCGTGGTATGCAGCACATGCCACACACCCGTAAACGGCACCGAGCACCCACCAGGCCCCATGCAGGCATCCGACGCCTCGTCTGCCTGTGGACAATGCCACAGCGGTGCCCACGCCCCCACCTATGACGAATGGCTGACAAGCGCCCACAGCACCCTGGGCATCGACTGTGTGGACTGCCACACCCCACACGACAACGGCCTCATCCTGGGCGATGTGAACGCCACGTGTGGCTCATGCCACCCCGAAACGCTCACCGACGAAGTGCACATGGGCGAAGGGATGGACTGTGTGGATTGCCACATGCCGCGTCACCTCGACTCAGACGGCATACACGTGACCGCAACCGGCCATACGATGTACATCGACCCAGGGACTTGCGCCGAGTGTCACGGCAACGCACACGTGCTCACCAAAGAGGACAAAGCGCCAGAAACCCCCGAAGAAAGCCTACGCATCGCCGCGCTAGAAGACGAGGTATCCGAGCTGGAAGATACCGCCAAGACAAACTGGAATACCGGCGTAGTCGGCGGCGCGTTCGGTATGCTGATCGTGGCAGTGGGCGGCTATCTTGTGCTCCGCCGGAGGAGATGAACATGAGTGACAATCACCATACGCGCGAACTAACGCGGCGCGAGTTTATCAGGCTCGCTGCAGGGGTGGGGGTTACGATTGCCGCCGGGGAGTTGCTCCGACAGTTTGTCGCGCACGATGCTCCCTTTGCCGAAGCAGCAAGCGGCAACGGCGAAGGCCCATACTGGGCGATGGTCATCGACCTGGAAGCGTGCATCGGATGCGAACGCTGCGTCTATGCTTGCCAGGCGACAAACGATACCGCCACCGGCCACCTCTGGAACATCTTGCTACAAGACGATAAGACCTTCGGCAAACCGGTCTTCATCTCACGCCCATGTATGCACTGCGAGCACGCCCCCTGTGTCGAGGTGTGCCCGGTAGTCGCCACATATCACCGCGCCGATGGGCTGGTGGTGATGGACTACGACTGGTGCATCGGCTGCCGCTATTGCATGGTCGCCTGCCCCTACGGAGTGCGGGTCTTCAACTGGGAGACCAACGACGGCGAAAACCCGCAAGTGCCCACATGGGGGACGCCGGAGGTCGAACGGCGGCCACGCGGCGTGGCAGAGAAGTGCACTTTCTGCGCACACCGGATCGACGCAGCCGAAGAACGCGGCCTACGCCCCGGCTATGACCGCGCAGTCACACCGGCCTGCTGCGTAGTCTGCCCCACCGAGGCGCGCGTCTTCGGCGACCTACGCGATCCCGGAAGCCCTTCGTCACGCGCGCTCAAGGGGCGGCAGGCGGTTGTGCTCCGCAGCGAGCTGGGCACCAACCCGCGCGTCTTTTACCTGTTGCCGACAGAGGGATAAGGGAGAGCAGCGATGACCATGATGACGATAAGGGCGAAACTCTCGCGTAATAATCTCTACTGGGCGCTGATTGCCCTGCTCTTGATGGGCGTTGCCGGGGGGTTATACGCCGCCTTCCGCATCTTCACCGAAGGCCTAACCGTCACAAACCTAAGCGATGGTGCGCCCTGGGGACAATGGATCGTGCTAGACCTCTCGTGCATTGGCCTGGCAGCCGGGGCGTTCTCGCTCTCGGCGATGACACACCTGATGGGACGCAAACGCTTCGAACCGCTGGCACGGGTAGGGGTGTTCATCGGCCTCTTGGGTTACAGCGGCGCGCTGATGGCGCTCTTGCTCGACATTGGGCAACCGATACGCTTCTGGCATGGCTGGGTCTACTGGCAACCCCACTCGATGCTGTGGGAAGTGACCATGTGCATCACGTTCTATTTCTCGGTCTTGGTGCTCGAAGTCTTCCCGATGGCCGTCGAGCTGCCGATCCTGGAACGCATCATAGGGGAGAAATGGCACGGCAAGCTGCAAGACATAGGGCACCGGATACACCGTTTTGCGCCGGTGTTGGCGGTGATAGGCCTGAGCCTATCGCTGCTGCACCAATCGAGCCTGGGCGGGACGTATGGGGTTGTAGCCGGGCGCGCGGCGATATCGCGGGCGACTATGCCGCTGCTTTTCATCGTCTCGGCGTCGGGCTGCGGGATCGCCTTCACCATCCAGATGACACTCTTGGTGCAATGGCTGGGACGCCGCATATTGGTGCCGCGCCACGTGCTCTTCGAAGCGGGACAGATCGCCGGCGCGATCCTATTGATCTACCTCTACATGCGCTTCTGGGATAGCACCGCCGGCAACTACGGCTATGTGCCGGGCCGCAGCGAAGCCGAGACAACCCTCACATCGGGCGACCGTTTCGCGATCCCGTATTGGGGCTGGGAGATCGGCTTCGGCGGGCTGGGCGCAGCGGTGCTGCTCATCTGGGCACGTCGCCGACAGAGCATCGCCATGCTCATGACCGGCGCCGGTCTCGCTATGGCCGGGCTGGTCGCCAACCGATGGAACACCACAATGCTGGCCTTCACCGAGCCGCTCTCCACCAACCCGCCCCTGACCAACCCTCTGGTGACCATATATATGCCCAACGCGCTTGAATGGATGACATCCCTGGGCGTCGTATCGGGGCTGGCCTTAATTTTCTGCCTGGGTATGCGCTACCTGCCGGCGTATCGCGGCGTGCGGGTCGAGCAGGCAGCATCGGGAGGGGATTGAGCATGAACTTTACGCTGTTTATCCAAAACGTGTTGTCGATTCTAATTCCTATCGGGCTGCCGGTGCTGGCGCTGCTATATCTGGCAACCGAGATCGGGCGCTGGCATGACGAACACCCCGACCCACCGCCCGAAGCCTTCCGAGAAGAGCAGCACTAGAAGACCTGCCAAGACGGGCGGCCCGATGGGTCGCCCGCCGATCTTAACACCCACTCACACCTCTTGTCTCTCATCACCAGGCCGACCCAAATACTCGGTATAGAACGCGGCGCGTGACAGTCCAGACCGGTCACGCAGCGCGTAGAGTTCCGCGCGCGTCATGTCGTGCTCAAACGGCCACACGCGGTCTTGCGACCATACCACGCTCCCGCCAACGCCTTGCAGCGCGTCGCGAATCTGGCGACGATGCCACCAGAAAAGCAACTCCGGCAGTCGGTCGGGATCAAAGTAACGCACGTCGAGCGTCTCATCGCTGTGACAGAGCCTGCCCCCCACCGCGCGCGCCGCGAACAAAACCGTGTGCATCCCGTCGCGCCAGCGTGGTTGTGAGTAAACCCCCACCAAACGTATCAGCTTCACCGCCAGGCCGGTTTCCTCGCGCGCTTCGCGTATCGCGGCTTGCGGCAGAGTCTCGTTTGCCTCCAGGTGTCCGCCCGGTAAACACCAAACCTCCACATCCTCGCGCTGTGTCAGCACAATTTGGCCGTCGTGTATAATCGCTACGTTCGCACCGATAGCCGGCATATCACTCCTCCATCGCCTCGCAGCCGTCCAGCAGACAGGCCAGGAATGCCGCATCCTCCCATGTGGGGTCGGCCCAACCAAAGCGCACCACGACCAGATCACGCGAGGGGATGATGTACATCCGCTGGTTAAACGAACCTACCGCCACGATGATGTCGGCGGGGCCGTCTTCATAAATATAATGGGTCCCATGCGGGAACATCATCTCCATCTCCTCGCCCACGACCAGCGCATCGGGCACATAGTTATTGAGCCAAAACGTCAGGCCATAAGCAGGGTTGGCTGCCGTGCCTTGAAAGCACTCTTGCAACACCTCTGCCGAGAGAATCCGCTCGCCCGCCCACACACCGCCATCTTTGAGCAACACACCAAACTTTGCCCATTCCGGCGCACTAAGGAAAGCGCCGGAGGGTATATATGGATTACCGGCGCCGTCGCGCCGCCAGGCAGTCACTTCAAGACCGATAGGGTCGAAGACGCGGCGGGATAGATAGTCAAGCGGGTTTTCGCCGAATAGTTCCAGCTTGCGGCGCATTAGCGCGCCAAAGACAAAAAGATGGCTCGGTCCATAGGCAAACTGTGTGCCGGGCGGGGCGATAACATCCAACGTCAGCGCCAGCGCGTACTTATCCACATCCGCCGACGCCCACAACAGGTTTGAGCCGGGATCGAGGCCGCTGCTGAGGCTCAGCAGTTGGCGCACCGTGATCGACACCTTGTCAGGGTCTGAGGCAAACTCCGGGATAGTGTCGCCGACCCGCTCATCAAGGTCGAGCAAACGGTCATCGACCGCCGCCGCCGCGATTGCGCACGAGAAGCTCTTGGTGCCGCTGTACAGTGCGTGCGCCACATGCGGGGCATAATCGTATTGGTAATCGTCAAAGACGATCTCGTCGCCCTCCAACACGATCAGCACAAGGCTATGGTGGGCACGCGAGTATGCGTCGGCCTGCCGGTAGCGCGCCAATGCGTCGGACGTCGGGGGAGGCGGGTCGGCGGCGCGCACGAGGATTAACAGGGCAAACAGAGCGCAGCGCAGCATCAAAACAGCTCCGCTACAATCTCGCATACCTGGGCCAGAAACTCCCGGTCTGCATCGGTGAACGGGACCCGCGTGTGCGAGTCGATGTCGAGTTCGCCGATGAACTTACCATCCTTGAACATGGGCATCACGATCTCCGACTTGACGTGGACGCTGCACGAGAGATAGTTTGTCTCTTTCGTGATGTCCTGGATCACGAATGCCTCTTCACGCGCTGCCGCCTGCCCACAGATACCCTGTCCAAAGCCGATCCGCACATGCTCGGTCGGCGTGCCGGCGAAAGGGCCAATCACAAGGGTGTTTGGCCTATCGGGGTCTACTAGATAGAAGCCCACCCAATCGTAGTGCGACACCCGGTCGCGCAGCAGATCGCACACCATCCGCGCCTTGCTGCGAATGCGCCGGGCGGCAACGATCTGTTTGATCTCGGCAAGCAGCACATCGAATAATGCTCTATTGTCGTTCATATTCACCCCTGTTCGCTCGCGTTATTGAGTTCGTCCCAGGCCTGCAGCGCGCGCCGCAGATGTGGTATCGTGATCGATCCGCCCACTACCAAGCCGATGGTAAGCGCTTCGACCAAAGCAGCGTCGCTCACGCCGGCCTTGTGACACTCAATGGTATGGTACATGATACAATCATCGCAGCGCAAAACAAGCGATGCCACCAAGCCCAACAGTTCCTTTATGGGCGCGTCGAGCGCCCCCGCGCGATACACTTGCCCATCCAAGCTGAGAAAGCGCTTGAGCGGACGCCCGGCATATTGCAGAACTATCGCGTTGAGCGCTGCGCGTTCTTCGCCGAAACTCTCGGCACGTGTTTTATCCGCCATATCCGTATCCTTTTTTTATACGTATATTCTGCCTTCGCGCTATAATGAGGAAATTTACATCCGCAGAAAGCGAGGCTCCCCTCGCTTTGCTGCCCCCTATCCGGTGAGGCTGCGGGCGGCCCTGCGCCCGTTTACGTAATGCGTAAGGAGAGAACAACATGGAACAAGTAGACCGTTTGCTTACCGATGCCGTCGTCGTAACCTGTAACGCCAACTTCGACATCTACCCCAAAGGCGCAGTCGCCATCAAAGGCGACTCGATCGTCGCCGTCGGCCCGGCAGATGAGATCGGCGCGCAATACGAAGCCGCCGAGACCTTCTCGTGCGGCGGGCGCACGCTTATACCCGGCCTCGTCAACGCCCATACACACGTCCCGATGACCCTACTGCGCGGTCTGGCAAGCGACCGACGCCTTGATGTGTGGCTGATGGGCTACATGATGCCCGTAGAACGCGAGTTTGTCGATCCTGAGTTCTGCGCGCTGGGCGCGCAGCTCGCTTGTGCCGAGATGATCCGAGGCGGCGTCACCAGCTTTGCCGACATGTATTATTACGAAGAAGACATCGCCCGTGTCACCGCCGAAGCCGGGATGCGCGCGCTCTGTTCTCAAACCGTGCTCAAGTTCCCCTCGCCCGACGCCGACACATACGAAGATGCGCTGGCCCGCGCACGCGGCTTCATCAAACGCTGGAAGGGCCACCCGTTGATCCTGCCGTCGGTCGCGCTGCACGCGCACTATACCTCAACGCCGGAGATTCTGCGCGCTTGTGTTGACCTCGCCGTCGAGTTTGATGTACCGCTGCACACCCACATCTCCGAAACCGCGCTGGAGGTAGATAACAGCCTGCATGACCACGGGATGCGCGTTGTGCCGTGGCTGGAGCAAAACGGTCTCTTCGAGGCAAAGGTGCTCGCCGCACACTGCGTCCACATCGACGGCGACGAGATGGAAACCCTCAAGGCAAAGGGTGTGGGCGTCGCACACTGTCCGTCGAGCAACCTTAAGCTCGGCAGCGGCATTGCGCCCACCGCCGAGATGACGAAACGCGGCTTGACGTTAAGCATCGGCACCGACGGCCCTGCCAGCAACAACAACCTCAACATGCTCGAAGAAACACACCTCGCCGCGATCCTTGCCAAAGGCGCAAGCAATGACCCGACCGCGCTCCCGGCACAGCAAGTCTTGGCGATGATTACGCGCCAGGGCGCCGAGGCCCTCCACATGGGCGACATCACCGGCGCGCTCGAAGCGGGCAAGCGCGCCGATATTGCCGTGATCGACCTGGCAACGCTCCATAACTGGCCGCACTTTGAAGCCGAACGCAACGCGATATATGCCCGGATCATCTATGCCGCCCAGAGCGGCGATGTGACCGACGTGATGTGCAACGGCAAGTGGCTAATGCAAGACCGCGTGCTGCTCACCCTTGACGAGTCGGCTGTCCGTGCCGCCGCCGCCGAAGTCGCCGCGCGCATTGATGCCTTCCTCATCGCACGTGAGGAAAATTTGCTAAACAAGCTGGCGGCCATCGGGGGCCTGGCACGTGAGGAGAGCTATGAAATCCAGATCAAAGGGCGGATAGACCGGCCTGACCGGATCGCCGACCTGCTCCAACACGATGACATCAGCATAGTGCGCCGCTCGCACTATCGGCAGTACGACACATACTTCGAGTTCGACGACCCCAAACAGGGCCGCATCCGCCACCGCGAAGATGCCTTCATCGACGAAAACTCCCAGGTCGCGCGGGTCCGGGCGCGCCTCACCTTCACCGAGCCGGCCCAACGCCACGCACTCCACGACGGTATGATGCTCTCGCGCTCGCGCTTTATGGCTCCGGCACAGCAGTCAAGGCGCTTTTATCGCGAATACTTCCAGCCAAACCACGAATACGAAATTCATAAAGAGCGTCGGCGCTGGCACCTCGACTATAAGGGCGCACGGTTTTATGTCAACCTGGATACCTTCACAAAGCCCGCGATCCCCGGCACCTTCATCGAGATCAAGAGCCGCACGTGGTCGAGGCACGATGCAGAACACAAAACCAAGCTCATCTCCGAGATACTCGATATTCTCGGCATGGATAGAGACCAATTGTTCTTAGAGGAATATATCGACTTTGTGCTCAAGCACGAGGACTAGACCGGAGGGTTATCAAGCCGGAAGCCATGACCCCGCACCGTCACCACATACTGATGGTCGGGGTCAAGCTCTGCCAACCGGTCACGCAGCCGGCGCACCAAAGCATCGATAGCCTGCTCCGATACACCTTCACCGGCGCTATCCGGCCAGACACAGCTCACCACATCATCGCGGGTCGAGACACTGCCATAGTTCTTCACCAACAGCTCCAACAAACGATACTGGGGCAAAGAAAGCGGCGGGGTCAGCTCTTCGTCACCTATGAAGACGCGCCGCGCCGCCGACTCTAGGCGCAAACGATAACCGCTGTGCATCTCGGAGGTGCTGCTGCTGACAAACTCCAGGGGGAGGGTAACCTCGGAACCAAAGAAGGCAACGGTCACCACGCGCGCGAGTTCTAACTCGTCGCCGTCATGAATCTGACACTCGCCCTTTAAGGGCTGCCCGTTGAGGACCGTACCGTTCTTGCTATCGAGGTCTTCGATAAAGTATCGGTCACCCTCACGGCGCACTCGGACGTGCATACGCGAGACCTGGCGCTCCGGCAAGACAATATCACACTCGCCGCCCCGCCCGATGAGCACTTCGGGGCCTTGCATCACCCAGCGTTGCCCCGCCGCTTCGCCACTCCGAATGATCAATACCGGTTTATCGGCAGCCTGCGTCATTGTTCGCTCCCTATTGCTTATGGACGTACCCATTTATCTGTTCACCCTGCCCTCTGTGGAGGCTGAGCCACTTGAAAGTAAAGCTCCTAATTGCCCCACAATCCCACACCTCCACACACGCGGAAGTGGCCTGCATTTGCGCAGCAAGACCACACCCGGAAAAAGGGGGGGCCTTAGTCTGGTGACCGAAGGGAATGCCTACGGCTCAAAGCACCAAGTGAATAAATACCAACTGACAAAGGGGCTTGGATAGCTGAAAAAGAACCCCACCCCAAAGCGCGCATCCAATATGTCTATGAACAATCTCATCTATATCTTAGCCTGAGTATACTAGCCACCAAAATGCCCGGCAAGATAAAGTCTAACCCGATCTATTTGTATATTTTTGTCAGCATAGGTTACCCGTAGGCTTTCCGTAGGGCAAGCGTAGGGCAAGAGAAGTGTCTCTATGATAGCTTAAAGGTGCGGACGCCTTCTTCTCCTCCTTAAAGCGGGAGCGTCACCGATTCCCCCCTTCGGTGGCGCTCTCGATGATTCTAGTCCTTATTCATCTCCACGCGCATCTCCAGAGGGTCGGGCGTGCTATCGCTTATATAAATACCATCCGCCGTGACCGATAGATAACCCTCGGCGTTAATCAACACACTATAGTATACATCCGGCAGCAACCGCACCGGAACCTCGAAGTGTCCGGTGGCGTCTGCCGCCACGCTCGCCAATATCTGTTCGCCCTCCCCGACAAAATCCTCGACCGAAAATTCGGCACGCAGCACGATGAACAAAGCGCCCGGAATCCCCTGACCGGTCTCGGCATCCACGATCTCGCCTACCATCTGCACGCCCGTCGGACGCGCTGCGCGCTGCGTGATCGCCCCCGCCCCCACGCTCACCTCGGCGGTTTGTAACAGCTCGTTATCCACGAGCAGCTCCACCCGATACGTCCCATCCGAGAGACGGCTGTGTGCTGCGGTGGCGTCCAGGCTCACGAACCAGTTTGTGCCGTTAGATGGGCCGGTCCAGGGCCGGTGTATGGTAAAGATCAGTTCGTTATCTATCCACCAGCGCTGCGTCCACACGATGCCGGGTGCCATATCCCGATAATCAAAGAAAGCATAAAGATGCTCGGCGCCGGACGGGAAGGAGACCCCCAACACTTCGGGCGGGCTGGCATCCGGCATAATTGTATCGGCAAAAGCAAGCGCACCAAAAATCTCGGTGCCAAGCCCGGTCTGCCCTCCCACCACAACAAAGTCGCCTACCGCAGCACGCCGCCCGCCCAGATAAAGCTCCAGGCGGTACGCGCCGGGACGCATTCCCTCCGGGCTGCTCACCCGCACCTGGCTCACCCCACTCCCAGACGCTTCGGTCCAGGTCGACTCTATGCGTGCGCTGACCACCTCTGCACCCTCATAGTACCACAACGCCGCCCACGGCAAACCCTCGGTCACGTTCTGATAGACAAACTGCGCGTCGATAAGCTCCACACCGGCAGGCAACACATGGCCGCTCCGCATAAGGCTGCCCGCATTGCCGCTTTCCATCCCGAAGACCAAGTCGGTGAACATAGCGACCTGCTGTGCCACCCCGCCCACCCGGATGCGGGCCGCCTTACCCGAAGGCTGCCCTTCGATGAACAGTTGACATTCATACTCCCCGTCGGCCAACACCAAGCCCTCAATGCCGATGTACCACTGCCCCGATGTGCCGCCGCTCCATGCCGCCGGCGGCAGGCTAAAGCGGCTGTCGGGCACCCCATCGATGGAAGTGCGCAGCTCATATACCATATCCTCGGCCATGTTCACATAATCGAAGAACAGATAGAGCCGGTCGGTGCCGGAGGGCACAGCAGGCAATATTGTAGTAGATTGTCCGGCTTCGTTCACGGCGGGCGCGAAGAAGGGTTCGATGAACATCGGTGCAGCAGAGATTGTCGAGGGCGGCGCCTTCCGACCGGGATGCGCCGCGCCCGGCTTCAAACCGAGCTGTGCCGCCCGCACCAACGGACGCGCCAATCGCACAGGGCGCAGCGCACTGATGAACCCCCCGACCGGTACGCACACGTCGCGCGTATCGATCAAGCCGTCCTCGTTCGTGTCTTGGATCACACGGCAATCCACCGGCTGCCCCACTGTGCTCACCGGCGCGATCGTAGGGATGCCGACCAAACGCCCCGCGCCGTCGTATGCACCGCCACCGCTCATCGCGCCGGGGATGCTCGCCTCAGCCTTAATCCAAGCACGGCTGCCCACGCGCGACTCCGCCAGAAACGCGCTGATCGTACCTCGGCGCGCGCTCACCACATCTTGTCCGATCCCCGGATACCCGACCACGGTAAGCGGATCGCCTAAGGCCAACGTATCCGAATCGCCCAGCTCCACGAAGGGCAGCGTCAGCTCACCCGGCTGGGTGCGCCGCCCATCAAGGTGCGCGGAGATGCGCAAAACTGCCAAGTCTAGCCCCTTGTCGATCTCAACCAGATCGGCAAAGTAGACCGGCACGGGCGGCTCGTCCGCGCGTATGGTCAACGCCACCACCACAGCATCGGTGCGGCAAGCCGCAGTATCGTGGGCGCTGTGGGCGTTGGTCAAGATCAATCCGTCGGCGCTTACCAGCGTACCCGACCCCATGC